>JBNGEB010000007.1:20155-31116 GCA_049975585.1 Anaerolineae bacterium | reverse complement strand
CGATTCGTCGCGTCCCAAGAGCCGGGGTGGCGCAGCTCCGTCAACGCCCCCGTCGGCAAACTCCGGGGATGCTAGTTCGCCGGGACAGAGCGGCAGCCCCATCCAGCTCCCCGAGCAGATCACTGTAAGAGAGCTTGCCGAGACGCTGGGCACCAGCCCCATTGAGCTCATCAAGCAGCTCATGAACCTTGGCGTGATGGCCAACATCAACCAGCTCATCGACTATGAGACAGCGGCCATCGCTTCCGAGGAACTGGGCTACAAGGTCGCCGAGGAGCAACCGGAGAAAGAGCCAGAGGTTGAAACCGAGGCCGAGACGCTCGTTGATACGCACGTCCGCCGGACCATCTACACCGAAGAGGAACAGCGATACCTTACTCCGAGGCCACCCGTCATCACCATCATGGGACACGTTGACCACGGCAAGACGTCCCTATTGGACGTGATCCGTGAGACCAGCGTCCAACAGACCGAGGCGGGCGGGATTACCCAGCACATTGGCGCGTACCAGGTCACCGCCCAAGACAAGCGGATCACCTTCTTGGATACGCCAGGGCACGAGGCGTTCACCGAGATGCGTGCCCGTGGTGCCAGCGTCACCGACATCGCCGTCCTAGTGGTCGCGGCAGACGATGGCGTGCAGCCACAAACGCGCGAGGCCATCAACCACGCACAGGCTGCGCACGTCCCCATCGTCGTGGCCCTGAACAAGATGGATCTGCCCACCGCCAATCCGGACAGGGTCAAGCAGCAGCTAGCCGACATCGGCTTGGTGCCCGAGGACTGGGGAGGCGAGACCATCGTCGTGCCAGTATCGGCCAAGACCAAGCAGGGCATCGACACGCTGCTAGACATGATCCTTCTCGTCGCCGAGATGGCAGACCTCAAGGCCAATCCTCGTCGCAACCCACAGGGCACCGTCATTGAGGGACGCCTGGACCGCACGCGCGGCCCCATCGCCACGCTGTTGGTTCATGACGGCGTGCTCAAGGTGGGCGACGCTCTGGTTATAGGCAACACGTCAGCCCGCATCCGAGCCATGTTTGACTATCGCGGGCAGAACATCGATGAAGCGACGCCTTCACAACCCGTCGTCGTCATGGGACTGCGGGATGTTCCGCAAGCCGGAGATCGCTTTGAAAAGGTAGGAAGCGAGCGTATCGCCAGGCAGATCGCTGAGGAGCGCACACAAAAAGCCGCCGAGGCCAGAACCAGGCGACCCGAGGCCCTGTCGCTGGACGAAATCTACGCGCGTGCCCAGGAAGGCGCTGCCCAGACGCTCAACATCGTCCTCAAAGCCGATGTACAGGGCAGCATCGATCCCATCCGCTCCTCGTTGGAGCAAATCGAGGTCGGCGACCTCTCGGTGGATTTCATCCACGAAGGCGTCGGCAACATCGCCGAATCGGACGTTAACCTGGCCGTCGCTTCAGACGCTGTGGTGATCGGCTTTAACGTCGGCGTGGATGCATCGGCACAGCGCATGGCAGAGGCCGAGGGTGTGGACATACGCACCTATGATGTCATCTATCGCTTGATCGAGGACGTCCAAAAGGCACTAACTGGCATGCTCGAGCCAGAAAAGCACGAGGTCGTACACGGACGAGCGGTGGTGCGCCAAGTCTTCTCGGTTCCTCGTGCGGGCAAAGTCGCAGGCGTCCAGGTGCGCGAGGGCAAGGCGATTCGCAACGCGCAGGCCCGTGTGCTACGTGGCGACCAGGTGCTCCACGAGGGAGACGTGAGCTCTCTCAAGCGCTTCACCGAAGATGTCCGCGAAGTCGCTACCGGCATGGAGTGCGGTGTTGGAGTTCAGGGATTCAACGACTTTCAGCCTGACGACATTCTCGAGTTTTTTACCGTCGAGATGGTAGCGCGAACGGCATAGGCAGAGGATTACCATATGACAAGCCATCGCATCGAGCGAGCCAACTCGTTCATCCAGCAGGAGCTGACGTTGGCCCTACAAAACCAGATGCGAGATCCGCGCATGGATGCGCTCACGGTGACCGAAGTCCGGTTGACGCCTGACCGACGCATCGCGCGCATCTATGTCGCCTGCTATCGCGACGAGGACACGCTGACCGATGGATTGAAGGCTCTAGAGTCGGCCAAGGGCGCGCTCAGGCATCGTCTCGCCCAGAACCTGCACTGGCGCTTTACGCCAGAGCTCGAGTTCCGCGCTGATCTCACCTGGCAGCGGGCAGAGCGCATCGAAGCTCTGCTCGAGCAGATCGCAGAGGACGGCGAGAGTGACGCCCTAGACTCGGACGAGTCCGATCAGCAAGGCGTCGAGGGCAACGACTAGCACTAGGCTTACGGGAGGTCACTCGCAAGAGAGATGACGGCTAGCCAGACCACCGGGGTGCTGAACATCCTAAAGCCGGCCGGCCCAACGTCCCACGACGTCGTCGCCGATGTGAGGCGCGTGTTCCATCAGAGACATGTGGGCCACGCGGGAACCCTGGACCCAAGCGCCCGAGGGGTCCTGCTGGTTGGTCTTGGGCGGGCAACACGGGTTCTCGAGTACTTGGGGGAGCTCCCGAAGACGTACCGGGCGCGCATCGTCTTGGGCATCAGCACCGACACACACGACGCCGATGGGGCCATCACGCATCGGGCTCCGTGGAAGCATATCAACTGGGAGACCGTTCGCGACGCCGTAGAGACGTTCCGGGGCAACATTTTGCAGACGCCGCCCATGTACGCTGCGCTCAAGCGCGACGGCCGACCTCTGTACGAGCTGGCACGACAGGGCATCTCGGTGCCACGAAAGGCGAGACCTGTCCGGATCCACCGCACGGTCGTACTGTCATGGCAGCCGCCCCATCTAGAGCTCGAGATCACTTGCTCGCGGGGCACCTATATCCGCTCGCTGGCTCGCGATCTTGGGGACGTGTTGGGCACGGGCGCATGCGTCGAGTCGCTCGTTCGCACAGCCATCGGGGAGCATGACCTGCGCCGCGCTGTCTCGTTGAGCGCGCTGACGGCATTGAGCCAGGCGTTTGCGAAAGAACACGTAATGAGCATGCGGACGGCGTTGGCGCATCTGCCCGCCATTCATGTGGGGCCTTCTGAAGCGCAAAAGATCCGGCATGGGCAGCCTTTGCAGCTCGACGCACCGCCACCCCGCGAGCCGGCTCTAGCGATAGACGAGCGGGGGGACGTGCTCGCGATCCTCGTGCGGCGAGAGGGCGATACTTGGCATCCAACCAAGGTCCTCATGCCTGCGACCGGTGCCTAGCCTGCGTTCGATCAGGCAAAGTGGCAGCAAACATGGAGCTATACCACAGCCTAGACGACCCTCACGCCGAGGGCGATACTTGCGTTACCATCGGCACCTTTGACGGCGTTCATCGAGGGCATCAATCTCTCGTTGCCCAGCTTGTGTCCCACGCCAAGGAAACCGGTCGGCTCTCAGGCGTGCTAACGTTTGACCCGCATCCACGCGCCGTACTCTACCACGGGGATAGCCCCGGCTATCTATCGACGCTCGATGAACGCATCGCCTTGCTAAGGGATCTCGGGCCAGATCTCGTCGTTGTAGCCCCCTTTGATCGCAACCTCGCCGCCATGCCGGCCGAGCGCTTTGTGGGCAACCTTGTCGATCACCTCCGCATGGTAGAGCTATGGGTTGGAGAAGGCTTTTCTTTGGGACGGAATCGGGAGGGCACGCCAACCCGCCTGGCCGAGCTTGGGGAGAGCCTGGGCTATGCGCTCCGAGTCATTGGGCCAGTCTATGATGATGGCTCCCCCATCTCGAGCACGCGCATACGGGAGCTGATCCGCAAGGGCGACGTCGCAGCAGCCAATCACTTGCTCGGCCGGTGCTATCGACTGTCCGGTACTGTGGTGTCGGGAGACCGTCGCGGGCGCAAGCTCGGATTCCCGACGGCAAACCTGCGCCCTGATCCCATGCGGGTGCTGCCGGCCGATGGCGTGTACGCCGCGTGGGCAGCGTGGGGAGGCGCCTGTCGTGCCGCCGTCCTGAATATCGGGCATCGCCCCAGCTTTGAGGGGCGCGAATACCTGCTCGAGGTGCACGTCCTCGACTATGAAGGAGGCCTCTACGGCAAGAATCTGGACCTTCACCTCGTCCAGCACCTGCGTCCCGAGATGCGCTTTGCCAACGTGGACGAGCTGATCGCTCAGATAGCGCGCGATGTCGACGCAGCTCGAAAGTTGCTGCAGGGCGTACCAGCATCTAATTCGGGCGGGTCCCTGCCAGAAGGCGTCACCGAGTTGGAGCACACGGCGGACCTCCAGATCCACGTCCGCGGCGCTTGCATGGCGGACCTCCTCCGGCGGGCCGCCAGCGGGATGTTCTCGCTGATGCGTGGGGAGACGTCTTCGGACGCTCGCGACATTGTGCGGGAGGTCGAGCTAGAGGCGAGCGACAGGGAATCGCTGCTAGTGGACTGGCTTAACGAATTGCTGTATCTCTCGAGCAAACACCACGAAGTGTACAATACGTATGCCTTAGAGGCCAGCGATCGGTCTGTCTCTGCTACGCTCCACGGCACCGATGGGTGGGCCCCTCGCCGCGAGATCAAGGCCGCCACGTTTCATGACTTGGCAGTAGATGTTCACGGGAATCGTTGGGAGGCGCGTATCACGTTCGACGTATAGCACTGTTTCGATTCGATGGTAACATGGGGAGGCAAGTACTATGGTCAACAGAAGCGATCTCGTTCGCGTGGACCGATGGACCTACGACCTACCCACATCGCTCCGCTCCGACATGCGCGTGCCCGCCAGGCTCTATGCTAGCGAAGGCATCCTCACCGACGCGCTTGAGGACCGATCTCTCGATCAGTTGCTGAACACCACCACGCTGCCCGGCATCGTGGGCCACGCTCTGGCCATGCCGGACATGCACCAAGGCTACGGCTTTCCCATCGGCGGCGTCGCTGCCACTGCGCTACCTGATGGGGTCATCTCCCCAGGGGGCGTGGGATACGACATCAACTGCGGGGTCCGTGTCTTGGCCACCAGTCTTGAAGCGCGCGCCATCCGCCCCCAGCTCGACACGTTGCTCGCCGCTCTCTTTCAAAACGTCCCCTCCGGCGTCGGCTCTTCGCGCGACAGATCCCTTTCTTCCAAGGAACTAGAACGCCTGCTGCGGCAAGGATCGCGATGGGCAATCTCACGCGGTTGGGGACGCCCAGAGGACATCGATCACACGGAGGACGGTGGCACACTCGAAGGCGCCGATCCGGCAGCTCTGAGCTCACGCGCCCGCGAACGCGGCCTGGACCAAGTGGGCACATTGGGTTCCGGCAACCACTTTTTGGAGATCGACGAGATCACCGAGATCTACGATGACCAAGTTGCCAAAGCCCTCGGGCTGTGCGAGGGATGCGTTGCTGTGTGGATCCATTGCGGCTCACGCGGCCTAGGCCATCAGGTGTGCACCGATGCCGTCCGTAGCATGCAAAAGGCGATATCGCGCTATCACATCGATTTGCCCGACCGCGAGCTAGCCTGCGCGCCCTTGAGCTCTCCTGAGGGCAAGCAATACCTTGCCGCCATGGCGTGCGCCGCCAACTATGCGTGGGCCAATAGGCAGACCATCACGCACCGCGTTCGCGAGGCTTTCTCCCACATCCTGGGCGCTGATCTCGCCAAGGATGACCTCAGCTTGGTGTACGACGTATGCCACAACATCGCCAAGATCGAGACGCATGTCGTCGATGGCCAGGAGCAGCGGGTGTGTGTGCATCGCAAGGGAGCGACGCGAGCCTTTGGACCCGGCCTTCCCGAGGTCCCCGAGGCGCTGCGCCACCTGGGACAGCCGGTCCTGGTACCGGGGAGCATGGGCACTAGCTCGTACATCATGGTAGGCACCGAGCGCGCTATGCAGGAGACCTTTGGATCCTGTTGCCACGGGGCTGGCCGCGTCAAGAGCCGCTCCCAGTCGCGCCGTGACACGCGTGGAGAGACGCTCAAACAGCAACTCCGAGACAGGGGCATCGCCGTGCTCACGGACAGCTTGAGGGGCCTGGCAGAAGAAGCTCCCGACGCCTACAAGGCCGTGGATGACGTTGTCAAGGTCGTCGAGGGCGTAGGACTGGCGCGCAAAGTAGCCAGAACCACACCCATGGGAGTTATCAAGGGATAGTTGGCACAGACCCCTTTGACCGTCCATCTCGACCCCTTATAATCGCAGCATGATTCGAGGCATCCCAGGCAAAAGAATGCGAGGACAGAGGATACTATGGCCCGCACCAAAAAGGCTCGATCAGCAGCGGCTCGCAAGGCTCGCACCCGACAGAGCAGTAACAGCAAGGATTCCTCGATCGATTTCGCGCAAGAGTATCGCTACGTCGTCGGCGACCTGAGACGCGTGGCCATCCTGGCAGCAGCCATGTTCGCGCTGCTAGCGATCCTAGCGTTGGTCCTGCCCTAAAGCGACGCAGACATTATGGCAGGTCCAGCTCCCCAGTCGCATAGGTACAGGACGGGCAACCTACCCAGCCGTATCGTCAAGCCGTTGCTGGACTTGCTGTTCCCGCCTCATTGTGTCGCCTGCGGGGGCCTCGGATCATGGTTCTGCGACGACTGCATCAGCAAAATCCAGATGCAGCTGCCGCCCCTGTGCGTCGCCTGCGGAAAGCCGCTAGCGACTGGCGGCACCTGCAGGCGTTGTCAGCGGGACCCCTTACCCCTTGACGGTCTGCGCAGCGTTGCCCGCTACGAGGCTCCCTTACGGGAGGCGATCCACGCGCTCAAGTATGAGGGCGTCCGCGTGCTGGCTGCACCTTTGGGCGAGTTGATGGCAGACTATCTCACGCAATTGGGTCTCCCGGCAGAGGTGCTGGTGCCCGTTCCGCTGCATCGTTCGCGCGAGCGTCAGCGAGGGTACAACCAGTCGCGCCTGCTGGCACATGCAGTCGCTCAGCGGCTAGGGATACCGGTCGTCGAGGCATTGGTGCGTGAACGCAACACCCCAGCCCAGGTGCACCTGTCCCGGCACGAACGATTCGCCAACGTCCAGGGAGCGTTTCGCGCTACGGACGCCGATCTCCACAGCAAACGCGTGTTACTCATCGACGACGTCTGTACCACCGGGGCCACACTGGCAGCCTGCGCGCAGGCGCTGACCCCGTCCAGAGTCAGGTCCATCTGGGCATTGACGCTCGCACGCGCCTACGATACTCCCTAGCTACAGGAGCTTGCGCCATGAGACTTCTGATCGCCACACACAACCCTGGCAAGATGCGAGAGTATCGCCAGCTCCTCGAGGGACTCCCGCTCGAGCTCGTGTCGTTGGACGACGTCGGTATCGACAACGACGTGCCCGAGACGGGCGCGACCTATGCCGAGAACGCACTGCTCAAAGCGCGAGCTTACGCCCAGCAGAGCGGGATCCCGACCCTAGCGGATGATTCGGGCCTGGAGGTGGACGCCCTGGACGGCGAACCAGGCCCTCTGTCGGCCCGCTACGCTGGGGAAGGCGCCACCGATGCCGACAGGATCAACTATCTCCTGGGCAAGCTGCGCACCGTCCCCCCCACAAGGCGCACCGCTCGCTTCCGCTGCGTCATCGCCCTCGTCTGGCCCTCTGGCCGGGAAGAGCTCGTCGAGGGGACCTGCGAAGGTCGCATCACCAAGGCCCCGCGCGGTGACCAAGGATTTGGCTACGATCCCGTCTTTGTGGTAGCGGGCGACACCCGCACCATGGCTGAGCTCTCGGCTACAGAGAAGAATGCCATTAGCCACCGGGCTCGCGCCGCAGCCAAAGCGCGCATGCTCCTTGAGGAGAATCCTCTCAGCTCGATTCGCTAGTCGCCTATCACGCAACAGCGGGCGAGAAGTAAACTCCTCGCCCGCTTGCTACCGGCAGGTCCGCTAGGTAATGCGCAGATCGATCAGATCAGCACCAATCTCCTGTAGCACCATCCGCATGACCTCCTCGTCCATCCCCTGGACCTTAAAGGTGATGGTGCGATTGGATAGATCATCGCCAAAGAATGTCCCCAGCGCCACGATATTAGCGCCGTGATCCGCCAGCGCCTGTGTCAGCTTGGCCAGAACGCCCTTGCCCTCCGGCACCTTGACGGTCACCCGCATGCCCATGGTGCGAGCGCCCAAAAGCTCCAAGAAGATCTTGAACAAGTCGCTCTCGGTGATCATGCCCACAAGCATCTCGCCGCGCATCACCGGAAGACCACTGATGTTGTTATCGACCATAATCCGCGCGGCCTCTTCCAGCGGGCAATCCTCACTCACGGTCACTACATCCCGCGTCATCAGCTCCCCGACCGTGATCTTGGACACCAGGTAGTTGAGCTCATAGATGCTCAGGCTCGTCGCGGGTGACGGCGAGGCGTAAAGAAGGTCCTTCTCCAGCACGATGCCCACAAGCTTGCCTGCCTTGTCCAAAACAGGAAGGCGCCGCACTTTGGCCTCACGCATGGCGCGCAGAGCATCGTGCAGCGAGGTATCCGGCGTAACGGTGATGGGATGCGTTGACATGCGCTCTCGAACCAACATGGCACTCTCCTTCATCTCCGTGGGCAAGGGCTGTTGCTTCGCCCCAGGCATCTTGCCAGCCAAATCCATTATAGTCGGCCCCTCCGGCAGCGTCCAGAAATGACCCTCAGAGACCCGCCGCCGGATCGTATCCCAACTGCCTGAGAAAGCGCTCGTTTTTGCGCCAGCTCTTGCGGACCTTTACCCATAGATCCAGGAACACGCGCAGCCCGGTGAATCGCTCCAGTTCATGGCGCGCATCGGTCCCAATCCGCTTCACCATGCGGCCGCCGCTGCCGATGACAATCCTCTTTTGCGATTCCTTCTCGACGTACACCGTCGCCGCAATATACAAGGCTTCATCCGAACGTCGCTTGTATTCGTCCACGATCACCGCTGTAGCGTGCGGCACCTCCTGTTCAAGATGGCGCATGACTTGCTCGCGGATGAGCTCGGCGGCTATCACCCGCTCCTTGACATCGGAGATCTGGTCGGCGGGAAAGAACCGCGGGCCCTGCGGGAGAGCCTCGACTATCTCGTCAAGAAGCTCGTCACATCCTTCGCCCGTCATGGCGCTGATGGAGAAGGACTTGGCATAGGCGTGTTCAGCCACAAAAGGTGCCCACCCGTCATGCAGCTCTTCCATGGTCACCAGATCGGTCTTGTTGATGACCAAGTAGACTGGGGCCTCCTCGCTGGCATCCATCAGCTCAGCGACACGCTCGTCGCCCTGCGTGGGAGGGAAAGCGCCGTCCACCATGAAAAGGGCCAGATCGGCCTCCCCGATAGCATGGCGGGCCGTGGACACCATCAGCTCCCCGAGCTTGTGGCGAGGATCGTGGATGCCCGGGGTGTCCACAAAGATGACCTGCGCTTCCTCGCGCGTGAGAATGCCTAGCAGCCGGCTGCGCGTCGTCTGCGGCTTGGGCGAAACCGGCGCCAGTTTGGTGCCCAGCCATTTGTTCATCAGCGTGGACTTGCCTACGTTCGGCTTGCCCACCAGCACGACAAAGCCGCTCCGGTGGTCAGGCGGCAGGTCTTCCGACACCAGCAGCTCGTGGGGAACCGGCTCCTCATCCGACAGCTCTAGTCTGCCCTCGCTCACATCGTTCATGACGACCTCATCCTGAATGGGTTAAAACTCGTATCATAGTCGAAATAGTCCTCGCCCTCGGCGCGTTTGAGAGCGTTGACCACTTGGTACGTAATGGGCGTAACCGTCATCTCCAACGCGCATTTAAAGACATAGTTCGATGCCACCACTGACCACACAAGCGAGACTGGCAACGCGCCCCAAAAGGCGATCAGCACAAACAGCACCGTATCGACGCCCTCGCCGAGTAGCGTGCTGAAGATGGTCCGCATCCACAAGAGGCGCCCCTGGGTAGCGATCTTGAGCTTGGCCATGAGCCAGGCATTGGCAAAACTCCCTGCCCAGTAGGCCACCAGGCTGCCAAGCACGATACGTGGCGTCGCGCCCAGGATCGCCTGGTACGCTAGCTGATGCTCCCAGCCCTCGGCGGGCGGCAACGCACCCACAAGCGCCAAGGTCGTTGCCATCAAAGCCGTGGCGCCGAACCCAATCCAGATCACCCGCCGGGCGCGTCGATAGCCATAGACCTCGGTCACCACATCTCCCAGGATGTAGGCAACGGGGAAAAGCAACGTCCCCCCGTCAAATGTGAGCGGCCCAAGCGACAGAATCTTGGAGGAAGCTATGTTGCTGATCATCAACACAGCCACAAAGCCCACCATCAGCAGATCAAAGAAGCGATAGCCGCCGCCGCGCTGCGTGCTGCTCACCTCGCTCCTTCCCACAACCGACAGAAAGCACACAGCCCATCGGCCGTGGTTGGTTGACCACACCGGGGACACGCCGTTACAGAGCCGTCGCGCCCCTCGTCCGAGGGAAGCCAGCCGTCCCTGCGAGCTCGCAGGAACCCAAGGTAGAACTGCACCTTGGTACCAGGAGAGTGCCGCTCGAGCTGGTTCAGAATCCCCTTTGCGCGGATAGAGCTGGCCCCCACGGCGTAGGGACATTCTTGCATCACATAGTCGATCCCGCGCACGATGGCATAGGCAGCCGTCTCGCGCTCGTAGAGAAACACCAAGGGCTTCACCTTGCGAGCCATGCGGGGCTGAATCGAGGGCAAGAGCGGCCCCTGCCTCGACAAAAAGCGCCTTTCCCAATGAAGCGTATTCATCAACAGAACAGCGGCCTCGTCATCGAGATTGTGGCCGGTAGCAATGGCGTCATAGCCGCCCTCGTACGCCATCTGGTTCATGATGTGCCGCTTGACGAGGCCACACACGGCGCAGGTCCGCCCTCCACGACGACCACGCGCCACCTCGACGATGCCATGGCCATAGGTCTCACGCACATTGACGACGTGGAGCAAAAGGCCTCGCTCTTGCGCAAAGGCCTCCGCCTTGGCCAAAGAGACGTCCGAGTAATCCTCCTCATCGATGCCGAGATGGATGTGCAAGCC
>JBNGEB010000007.1:0-20145 GCA_049975585.1 Anaerolineae bacterium | reverse complement strand
AGTGTGGTAACCGAGCTGCTGGAGGATATCCCACAGTGCCAGGCTATCCTTGCCGCCAGATACGGCCACGAGGATACGCTCGTCCGGCGCGAAAAGCTCGTACCGCTCGATGGCCTTTTGCACCCTCTTGGCCACCCACGCGATCAAGTGCTCCGCGCACAGCTTGAGACGGTGCTGGGGCATGTTGATAACGGCCGTAGCCCCGCACTGAGAGCACTTCATCACATGCGCTATGGGTCGGCCCACCCGTTAGCCACCCGAAATCACGTTCACCAAGCGGACCTCGTCGCCCGGCTCAAGCAGGGTTTCCTCGTTGATCAACTTCTTGTTGCGCACCGCCAGCACCGTCTGTGGATCCAGCTCGAGCTTTTTCATGGCATCGCGCACTGTCATGCCGCTGCGCACCTGCCATGTACGATCATGGTACCGAATCGTGGCCTCGCTCATCTGCCCCCCGTATCCGTCCAACCACGCTATGCGCTCAGTCCGCTCCTCACAGATCGGCCTATAGCAGCCCCTCACATGTAGCCGCTTTCCATAGTAACCTCCGTGGCAATGGTGGTCAAAGGACGCAGTTCCGGCGCCGTCTGCGGCTACTGCAGGATACTCGCAACAGCACCTTTGACAGATTCGTTGCCAGCCGCTATCTTGCTTGCCAAGGCGCTAGCCTGAAGTGGCCGCGCCTCAGCTCCCACAGACACACGAGAGGAATGCCATGAACCCCACGCCCATTCGCGTTGCAGTCACCGGCGCTGCCGGCAACATCGGCTATGCCCTGTTGTTTCGCATTGCCAACGGCGATCTCTTTGGCCCCGAACAGCCCGTCATCTTGCAGCTCCTAGAGATTCCGCCGGCCATGAAGGCCCTCGATGGCGTGGCGATGGAGCTGGACGATTGCGCCTTTCCGCTGCTAGCTGATATGCAGCTAGCCGATGACCCTCGCACAGGCTTCAAAGATGCCAACTGGGCACTGCTCGTGGGAGCACGCCCCCGTGGCAAAGGCATGGAGCGGCGCGATCTGCTCCAAGCCAACGGACCCATCTTTGTGGCGCAAGGTCGCGCGCTCAACGAGGTGGCAGCGGATGACATCCGTGTGCTGGTGGTGGGCAACCCGGCCAATACGAACTGCCTCATCGCCATGCACAACGCCCCGGAGGTTCCTCGTGCGCGCTTTACCGCGATGACGCGACTCGATCACAACCGCGCCAAGAGCCAGTTGGCCACCAAGGCGCAAGTGCCGGTTGAGGATGTTCGGAAAGTATCGATCTGGGGCAACCACAGCGGCACCCAATACCCCGATGCCTATCACGCCGAGATCGCCGGCCGCCCCGCGCCTGAGGTGATCGCAGACGATGCGTGGATTCGCGATACCTTTATCCCGACGGTTCAGAAGCGGGGAGCCGCCATCATCGAGGCGCGTGGCAGCAGCAGCGCCGCTAGCGCCGCGAACGCTGCCATCAACCACGTCCAGACGTGGTATCATGGCTCGCAGCCCGACGACTGGGTCAGCATGGCCATCCCCTCCACAGGCGCCTATGGGACACCCAAGGGCGTCATCTTTAGCTACCCGGTCACCGTGGCAGAGGGGACCTACCAAGTCGTGTCCGACTTGCAGTTGAGCGCCTACGACCGCGAGCGCCTGAGAATCACGGGCGACGAGCTGCTAGAAGAGCGCGCCGCCGTCGAGGATCTCCTCGCCGATGACTAGCTTCACCCGCTAACATAGGATCAAACAGCCCAACGGCCGCCACGGGCTCGAACGTGGCGCCCCTTCCGTTTCGTGCCAGTATTGCTAAGCCAGGTGTTAGGCGTTCTCTCCTCCCGCTATGCGCACCTCGCTGCCCGGCAGATCCTCTTTGTCCTCCGTCAGCAATCCTTCTGACACCAGCACTGTCTTGAGCGCTACGATGCCCACCTCAAGCATGCTCTCATCGGGCTCCCGGGTCGTCAGCTTTTGCAGAGCCAACCCCGGCACCGCCATAGCCCGAACCACGGCGCTCGTCTCATAGAGTCGGGCGTTAAGCTTCAGCAGCTCATAGGCGATGCCAGCTACCACAGGGATCAGCAGAATGCGCGTCGCTAGCCGAACAAGCAGGGTGGGCCGCCCGATGAGCGTCGATAGCACGACCATGATCACGACCACGCCCAGCAGGAATCCCGTCCCACAGCGCGTGTGCTCCCGTGGATAGGCGCTGACAGCCTCGGGTGTCAACTCAGCGCCATGCTCGTAAGCGTTGATCGTCTTGTGCTCGGCTCCGTGGTAGGCGAAAACCCGGCGAATATCTGGCATGGTGCCAATGGCCGCCATATAGCCCACTAGCAGGCCTAGGCGGATGCCGCCCTCGATGAGGTTGCTGACCAGCCCAGAAGCCACATAGCGATCCGCCAAGCCGGTGAGAAAGGCCGGCAGCAGCACAAACAGGCCCAGGCCCAAGCCCAGGGAGAGCGCCATCGTAACCCAAGCGAGCGGGCCACTCAGACTCTCCTCTTCCTCTTCGAGAGTCACATCGGCGGACCAGACCAGAGCGCTCAGGCCAAGCCCCAGCGAGTCCCACAGCGAGGTCAACCCACGCACAAAGGGCAACTTGAGCCATTTGCTGCGGTACACGGCTGCCGTCAGGGGCTCGCGGCGAACCACTATGCGGCCATTAGGGTCCCGCACCGCCACGGCCCAGTCGTGCTCTCCCCGCATCATCACGCCCTCGAGGACGGCTTGTCCCCCATAGTTGAAGCTAGGCATCGCGGCTCCCCCGCAGCACCTGATGGCAGTTCCGACACCGCGCCTCATACACCTCGCTGGCACCCACCAGGATGATGGGATCATCATAGTGCGCTGGCCGCCCGTCGATCAGCCGCTGGGTCCGCGTGGCAGGGGCGCCACACTGCATACAGATCGCCTGCAACTTGGTCACGAACTCGGCTCGCGCCATCAACGCCGGCATCGACGCAAAGGGCTCTCCGCGGAAATCGAGGTCCAGACCCGCGACGATCACGCGAAGCCCTCGATCGGCCAGATCCTCCACGACATCAATGATGCCCTCATCAAAGAACTGGGCCTCGTCCACCGCCACAACTTCCGTCTCGCCTTCCAGCGACTCGAGGATCTCCATCGCACTGCTCACGGGGATGGCTCTCACAAAAACGCCGGAATGGGAGGCGACGCGCCGGTCGCCGTAGCGCTGGTCAATCCCATGCTGAAACACCTGCACGTGCTGCCGAGCGATCTCGGCACGCTTGACGCGTCGGATGAGTTCCTCGCTCTTGCCGCTGAACATGCATCCGCAGATGACCTCGATCCATCCCCCGTCATAGCGATAGAAGCTCACGCCTACCTCCAGCGTCTCGATCGCAAAAGGGGCAGAGTGTCACCACTCTGCCCCATCTACTCGAACAAAACGTCCCGCCTAGCCCGCAGTGTTCTCCTCGGCCTGGCCTTCCAAGAGGTCTTCAAGCGAGGAGATTTCTTCATCCTCGTCCACCAGCTCGACGAGCTGACGGGCCTTTTCCCGCTCTCGGCGCGCCTTTTCGCGCTCCTTGGCCTCTTCGCGCAGCCTTCGAGCCGTCTCTACCTTGCGGGTGAAGCGTTCCACCTGGCCGGCAGTATCGACAATGCGCTGCTGGCCGGTGAAGAAAGGATGGCACTTGTTGCAGACATCGACCCGGATCTCTTCTACGGTAGAACCCGTCGTCCAGGTATTGCCGCAAGCGCAAACGACCTTGGCCTCGGGATACCAGGTTGGATGGATGTCCTTCTTCACGCTGTCGTCACCCTCTCAGGATACACAGACACGCGCCTACGCCCGCGACGATGCCACTCGAACTTGACAAAGCCGTCAATGGTGGCAAACAGGGTGTCGTCGCGGCCCAACCCGACATTGCGGCCGGGATGGATGCGCGTGCCGCGCTGACGCACCAGGATGGAACCCGCACGGACGGCCTCACCATCAAAGCGCTTGACGCCTAGCCGTTTGCCAGCACTATCGCGATTGTTGGCGGTACTCCCGCCACCCTTTTTGTGTGCCATACTATCAACTCCTAGTCAGGCGATCAGGCCGCCGTGATGCTCTCAATCCGAAGGCGCGTGAACGGCTGCCGATGCCCCAGCACGCGTCGATAACGCTGCTTGGGACGATACTTGAGCGTCGTCACCTTGGGCGCCTTGCCATGCTCGAGGACCGTGGCGCTCACGCGCGCGTCCTCCAGCCACGGTTGCCCGATACGCACGGCCTCGTCATCCGAGATCAGCAGAACCTGCTCGATATCCAGCGCGTCACCCACCTGGGCCTCGAGGGGCTCGACATCAATGGTATCGCCGACAGCCACGCGGTATTGGCGGCCACCGGTCTCGATCACAGCGTACACACGTCACCTCCGACCACGAGCTACGAGAATCGCCTCAGGCCCACCGGAGCGAACCTTGATCCTGCCGAACAACCATTATAGGCGGGACCCGTTGCTCTGTCAAAGAAACAGCCGGCACCTCTCGCCCTCTCACACCTGGTGACGCGCGCTTTCGGCCATGCGTGTGTAGATCGCGTCCACCGATGGGATCATGGCTACCTCTAACGCTTTGGAGACGGGATACGGCACATCGTCCGCCGAGACCATGTTCACAGGGCAATCCAAATCATCGAAGAAGCGGCGCTGGATCTCCCCAGCGATGCGCGGCCCCAAACACATGCTATGTGGACTCTGCTCCACGACCAAGACGCTCCCCGTCTTGGCCAGCGACGCGCCGATGAGCTCCCAATCCATGCCTACCAGATCCAGCGTGCGCAGGTCGATGATCTCCACCTGAAGACCCTCAGAGGCCAGGCGCTCGGCGGCGGCCAGGCTATCCCGTACGCCCGTGAGGTACGTAAGGACCGTCACGTCGCTGCCAGGCCGAACGATCTTCCCGCTGCCGTAGGGGATCATATAGTCCAGATCATCGGTAGGGATCTCGGACTTGGACCCATAAAGCTGTCCGTGCTCCAGCATGAGCACAGGGTCCTCCAGATGCATGGCCGTGTTGAACATCCCCACATAGTCAAAGGCATTAGAGGGAGCCATGACCCGCCACCCCGAGAACAGGGCGAACAACGACGCCGGATCCGACGAGTGCTGCCCGCCATAGCCAAATCCAATGGCGATGCGGGTACGCGCCACCACCGGAAAGGACGCCCGGCCGCCGTACATGTGGCGCAGCTTGCCAATCTGGTTAAAGAGCTGGTCCGCCGCCACCAGGGCGAAATCGGGGAACATGATCTCGACAACCGGTCGCAGCCCCACCGACGCCGCGCCGCCCGCCATGCCCACAAACCCCGCCTCAGAGATGGGCGTGTTGATGACGCGGCCAGGAAAGGTGTCAGCCAAACCCTTGGTGGCTTGGTACGCGCCCCCACCCAGATTCGCGACCTCTTCCCCCAGCACGAACACGCGCTCGTCTCGTTCCATCGCGCGTCGCGTCACGGCAGCGATGGCCTCCACATAGCTGACCGTCCGAGAGGCGCCCATCTGCTGGCTTTCAAGGACGCGCGCCTCTGCCGGCAGATCGCTTGGCCCTCGCAGATCATGGGTGATGGTGGCAGGATCGGGCCACAAAGCCGCTGGGATCGTCCATGTCTCGCCCTGCTGGACCACGCAGGCTTGCCGCGCCGCCTCGACCGAGGCGATGGCCATCTCGCGCAGACGCGCCTCCTCCTTGGAGAGCAAGCCCGCGGCCAGCATCTCGCGCGGGAACGTAGCGAGCGGATCCCGCTCCCACCAGTCAGCTTCCTCCTGCTTGGTACGATAGCCATAGGCGCTGCCTGGGATCCGTCCCGCATGGTGATAGTGGCGCCATGTCTTGGCCTCGATGAAATAGGGACCGGGCTTCTTGCGCATGCGGCTCGTTACATCCTGTAGCGCCCAATAAAGCGCGACGGGATCCATGCCATCCACGATATAGCTGGGGATGCGGTAGCTTAGGCTGCGGAGCGCCAGGTCCTCCTGGCACGAGGCCTCCTCGATGCTGGTGCCCACAGCATAGCGGTTGTTCTCCACAAAGTAGAGGATGGGCACGTCCCACAGCCGCGCCATATTGGCCACCTCGTGGAAGCAGCCTTGGTTGATGGCCCCATCGCCAAAAAAGGAGACGACCACCGAATCGCGCTCGCGCAGCCTCTCCGCCCAAGCCGCTCCCGTTGCTAGCGGGATGCCGCCCCCGACGATGGCGTTGCTGCCAAGGTTGCCCGAGCGGCCGTCGTAAAGGTGCATCGAGCCGCCGTGCCCACCGCACCATCCCTCGCGCAGGCCCATGATCTCCGCGAGCGTCTTGGTGACGGCCTCCTGCATCGGCTCTGTGAATGGCTGTTCCAGGGGATCGTACCCGTCAGGCGCATAGTAGATGACCGCCTTGGACAAAAAGTGCCCGTGCGCGCGATGCGTCGAGCCCACCATGTCGCTCTTGCGCAGCGTCACGGCCGTCGCGGCTGCGATGGCCTCCTGCCCCACGCTAGTGTGCGCCGGTCCGTGGACTAGCTCCTGCTCATTCAGATCAAGAACAGCCGTCTCGAACTCGCGGACTAGATAGAGCAACAACAACATGCGCGCCAGATCGCCGCGAGGGATGCGGGCGAGGTCGTCCGGACCCTTTTGTAGGGCATAGCAGTGAGCTTGCAACTCGCGTTCCACCAGTTTCGGCATGCAACACCTCGTCGTTCGTTATAGATCAGTTGGCGCCCGAGTCGAGCATGTGGTCTCGACGACGCTCATCGAGCCGCGGGTAATAATGCCGCTTGAGGACCGTCTCATTCTCGGTCTGCGGGAGTGCCAGGTAAAAGCGCCCCTCGTTGGCCAAGACTGTATCGAGAATGCTCTCAACAAACTCGGGCGGGTAGTAGCAGTGACAAACATCGGCAATGGCATGGCTCGTGCTCTGGCTGCAGAGCACAGAGCAGATGTAAGCCTCCTCGGCGGAATCGGCAGGATGCTCACCACGCCGGAACCCATAGGGCACGCCGGTCGTCTCTACGGTTACCGCATCGCCGCTATCGACAACGCTTTCGACACGAAACATCGGCGTCGCCATGGAGATCAGTCCTCTCCCGTCTCCCCCGAAGCCTCGCCCCTGTCCTGGATCTCTCGGATCTCGCATACTTCGTATTCGGCACCGCGAAAGTAGGCCACCCGAACGCCGGGCCGGATCTCTACCGGCTCGCCGAGGAAACTGACGCCACGATCCAACAGATCCTGGTACGTGGCGTGGAAATCCTTCACCATGAAGCCGATGTGGATCAGTCCAAAGTCGCTCTGACGAGCATCCGGCCTGGGCTCACGTCCTGGCGGGTACTCGTAGTGGAACAGCTCAAGGACCTCGTCGTGGAAGCGCAGGTGTACGATCCGCACAACGGTGCCCGCCACACCGATCAGGCGCGCCATCGGCTCGTCGAACGTGCGGTCGAACACCTTGGTCATGCCCACCACGTCCTCATAGAACGCGATGGTACGCTCCATATCCCGCACGCTCATCGCGACGTGGTCCATGCGTGTGAACATCTAGGCCTCCAGATCGAGCAGCGTCTTGACGACCTGGCCCTTGCGGAGCTGGTCAAAGGCCAGTTCCCACTCGTCAAAGGGGCGCACTCGCACCAACTGCGACAGCTTGCCTACCTCGTCGGCCTCTGCGGCTAGCGCCTTCTGCCAACTGCTGGGCGGCGAGCTGAAACAGCCAAAGACATCCAGCTCTTTGTAGAGAAGCTGATTCCAGGGCACAGAGATGGTCTCAGGGCCCACCAGTCCGATGAGGACACAGGTGCCCGTCTTTTTGGTGAGATGGATACCAGAGGCGATGGCAGCACGGGCGCCCGAGCATTCCACCCAGGCATCCACACCGCGGGTTCCTACAACCTCCGCGACGGCGTCATCCAAGCTCTCCTGCTGCACGTTCACAACGCGGGTGGCGCCCATGGCGAGGGCCAAGGGGAAGCGTATGGGAACGTCCTGGTCCGTGCCAGCTACGATGATATCCTTGACGCCGAGACGGCTGGCCCAGATGGTGGCCAAGAGCCCCATGGTGCCCGAGCCGCTGATAAGCAGGCTGGAAGCCCCCTCGATGCCGCCCCGCTCCACCAAACAGTGGGCCGTGATGGCAAAGGGCTCGGTGATGCCGGCGATCTCCCAAGGGATGCCTTCAGGGATTCGGTGGGCCAGCCAAGCCGGCAGCGTCAGATACTCGGCAAAGCCACCATCATGGCGGCTGCCCAGCGCAAGCTTGTGATCGCAGATGTGAGGCTTGCCTGCCAGGCAGAGCTCACACGTGCCGCAGGCGCCCGTGTGTAGCTCTCCCACCACGAGATCGCCCACAGACCACGTGTCGCCGACGTCCGTGCCCACCTGCTCGATGGTCCCGCAATACTCGTGCCCCATGATCACCGGGGGATCGTTGGGGAACTCGTCGGCGTAGATGTGCAAGTCGGTGCCACAGACGCCACAGTACTTGATGCGGATCAGGATTTCCTCCGGGCCAGGCGGCCGGACCGGCACTTCCCGCACCTCCACGTTTCCCACGCCTGGCGCCGTCTTGACCAGAGCGCGCATAGTACGCTGCATGCAACACCTCCTCCTAGCCAGGAAACGGGACGCCGAACCGTTCGCCGAGCTCCTCGAGCTCCTGGTGCAGCCCCGGATCCAGCGGGATGCCCTCCTTGCGACGCTGCTCGCGACGCAAGCCCTCGATCTCGCCCGGGTAGTAGACCCGATCGGACCCTTCGGCGGGAGGCAAGGCATGGAACTCGTCCAGCATCGCGCCCATGCGCTCCTTGAAAGCCTCCAAGGGCATGAACCGGCGCACGTCCCAAACGGCGATAAAGTGGCCCAGTTTGCGGGGATCGCCCATCTCCCCATACATCTTGTTGATGTGGGGGCCGTACGGCATGCCCGATAGCAGGCTGCAAAAGATATCGATCACCATGGCCAAGCCGCTCCCCTTTGGCCCAGCGATGGGGTGGAGCCCTGCGATGCGGTTCGGGTCCGTGGTCGGGTTCCCCTTCTCATCCAGCCCCCAATCCGAGGGGATCTCGTGGCCCTCGGTCTGCGCCAGCGCCACCTTGCCGTAGGGGATCGACGTCGTCGCCATATCGAGCAGGACCGGGATGCCCGGCGCCGGGAAGCCAATGGCGAGCGGATTGGTGCCAAAGAACGGCTTTCGAGCCCCAAACGGGATCAGGAAAGCATCGGTCGCCGTCATCATCATGCCGATAAAGCCTTCGGACACCAGCCGCAGCACATAGAATCCGGTCATGCCAAAGTGGCTCGAGTTCCTCACCGAGACCGCAGCCGTACCCGTCTCGCGGGCCAGCGTCATGGCCTCATCACATGCCCTGTAGGTAACCACGTGGCCCAGGCCATCGCCGCCATCCACGATGGCTACCGACGAAGCGGTTCGTTCAACCTTGATGGTGGGTTGGGCACGAATGGTGCCGTTCTCCAACCTCCGCACATAGTGCGCCAAGCGGACCACCCCATGCGAATCGACCCCGGACAGGTTGGCGGTCAGCAGGCAATCCGCCACGATGCCCGCGTCCTCAGTCGGCACATCGACGCTCTCCAACACAGCACGAACGAATCCTTGCAACCCGTCGGCATCCACACGAATCGTTCCGTTTTTCATCGCCCTACCCCATGTACATTCCGCCGTTGACATCCACCACGACACCCGTCACATAGTCGGAAAGCGGCGATGCCAGAAACAGCACCACACGCGCGACGTCCTCGGGCTGGCCCAACCGGCCCAAGGGAATGGTTTCCCGATAGTCATCCTCGTGATCGCCCACCTGCCGCACTACCGTATCGGTGGCAATGATCCCAGGCGCGACGGCGTTCACCGTAATGCTGTGGGGCGCGCCCTCCTTGGCCAAGGTGCGCGTGAGGCCCAGCAGCCCAGCCTTGGAGGCGGCATAGTGAATCCCCACCTCGATACCACCAACACGAGCCGCCAACGAGGAAAAGTTGACGATCTTGCCCCAGCCACGCTCCTTCATCCCATCGATGAGCTCTCGGCACATCAGGTACGTGCCGCGCAGGTTCACGCCGAGGACCTTGTCCCATTCCTCGGGTGCGACCGCGCGTACGCCCTTGCGATACGAGATGATCCCCGCATTGTTCACCAAGATATCCACGCCGCCCAGCGCATCCTGCACTTCCTCACACGCCTGCGTCACCGACGCCTCATTCCCAAGGTCGCACCGGATCGCCACGCCTCCTGGCAGCGATTTAGCCACCTCCTGGGCGCCGGACAGGTTGATGTCCAGGATGGCCACCTGCGCGCCGGCATCGGCAAGCATGCGGGCGCAAGCCTCGCCGATGCCCGTGGCCCCTCCCGTTACAACAGCGCCCTTGCCACTGAGATCGATCTCTATCACGTTGCTCCTCCCTCTCTGGCGGCGACCGAACCACCTGGCCCGCCACGAGCATCGAGTATACCACCATCAAGCGCGAGAAGCCACGCTTTCCGCCCAGCCGCCGTTGACACCCGCCTATCACTCCCTAGAATGATACGAGATGGTGGCCAATATCAAGGGAGGCGCTGTGTCCCAGTTTACTGAGGCGGCCTGCTGGCTAGCCCTCTTGGAGGCAAGGGACCTGCCCCGAAGGGCTGCGAAGGAGGCCATCCAGCAATGGTGCCTCGAGGACGCGCGATCCATGCGCGAGTTCCTGTATCTCTCGGTAGGAGACGTGGCGGAGCATCTCGAACTCCCGCCAAACGTCCTGCAAGGAATGCTCGCCAAGCGCGATCAGGTGCCAGCATGGGAAAAGCGTCTCTCAGACTTGGCTCAGCGCCACGTACAGGTCCTCTTGCGTCAGGACGTCGCCTATCCCGATCTCCTTGCCGAACGCCTCGACCTCATGCACCAACCCTTCTACCTCTTTTACCGGGGCAGCATCGAGCTTCTGGCAGAGCCGGGGCTGCTCATCCTGGGCGCTAGCTCGCCCGATGGCGCCGGCGTCACCTTCGCCCACAGCTTGGGCGAGGGCGCGGCATCCCTAGGTGTCCACATTGTCGGGGGCTATGACCAAGGCGTCGAGCGCACCGCGCAAGAGGCAGCGCTATCGGCAGACGGTGTCTCGACCATCGTCCTGCCACTCGGTATCGAGCGCTTTGAACGGGCCCTCCAAAGCATGGCAGGCCCCCTCCAGGAGGGACGCCTTCTCGTTCTCAGCCCCTTCGCTCCTGACGCTGAGCTCTCGGATGCGGGAGCCAAGGCGCGTCGCAGCCTCGCCGCCGCCCTGGCCGGCGTCTGTGTCATCCTGGAGCCCGACATAAAGCCAGAGGACCGGGGTGGGACCCCAGCCCTCCAAACAGGCCACGTGCCCACCTACGTCTGGCGTCACGGCAACGATGACGTGGTTCAGGCGTGGACGGGCACCGGAGCCAAGCTTATCGACGACCTGGACCAAGCCCTGGCCCAGGTCTCGGCATGGGTGGCCCCACCCGAAGAGGCCGACGTCGCCAAGCCCATACCGCTGGACGAGGCCGAAGCCTATGGCGTGAAGCCGATCCGCTTCAAGGACGCCGACGACGCCATTCAGCGCCTCTCGGAGAGCGGTCAGGTCCCCGATCGACTGAAGCGTCGCCTTCAGGACACCGACTGGACGGACGAACCGTGATGGAATCCGGTGGGAGCCCGTCTCCCGATCTCCTCGCCCAGCACGCCGCCTGGTGGGAACGCGAGGCTCACCTCGTTGCCTATCCCTACGAGCCCGAGCTGGCGCGTCTCTGGCTGCCCCTTGCTGACGGCACAACGGCCACCGATGACCTCGATCTCACGCCGGACATGCTCGACCTCGAACGGCTCACGGAGCCGCAGCTAGATAGCGAGATCGCGCCCATGGGCGGGGGCCTCTTGCCCGTGTGGGCCCCCTACGTGCGTGTCCCCTGGATGGAGGCCATCGCAGGCTGCCCGATCCGCGCTTTGGTAGCGTCTGGCAGCATGCGCACCCACGCCATCCTGACGAACTGGGATCATCTGTCGTGCCTGCAAGAGCTACGTAACGACGCGTGGCTCGACGTGCTGCTTGCCCTCGTCGAGCGTATGTGAGACGCTGCTCCGGCCAGCAGCCCATCGCCCACACGCTCATGCGCGGCCCAGCCGATATCGCCGAGGCCATTGGCTGACTATAGCATCATGTATCTGCATTCGGGCTCGCTCCACATTGTCGACACGTTGCTCGCGACGCCCCTCCCCAGCGCCATCCAAGTGTCGCTGGACCCGCCACCGAGCGCCCCACCGTGGCAGGAGCTACTGCCGGTGTTTGCCAAGATCCTGGCCCACAAGCCACTCCTGATCGACGGCTATCTGAACAAAGAGGAGGCCCACGCCTTGGAGGACCGGCTGCCCCACGGAGGACTAGCCATCATCGCGCGCCACGCCTGAAGCTGCTAGGCATCCAGCCGCAGCGCAAGCCAGGGAATGAGCATCTCTTCCGGGCTCAGGCCACCATGCCGGCCACGTAGCCTCTCGCGACGATCCAGCCTGTCCAGATAGAATCGTTCCCTGGCAATGGCCACCACGTCGCCGAGGCGAGAAGCCGCCTCCGGACTCGGATGGCCAGGCCCAAACAGGCCGGCTCGCAAGGCGACGTCGGCCCCCACCACGGCGAACCCGGGTTCTAGGTAGTTGCACAGTCGCGCCAACCCCTTCTCGCCCATGGCATGCAGATAGGCCACGCGCGACTCGCCCGAGAACGGGATCAACAGGGAATCGCGCAGCACACCCGCCGCGTCCGCGTCCCAGGCCGCCTCGGCCGGCGAATCCACAAAGCCGTGATCCGCCATCAGGATCATGACCGTGTCCTCCCGCGCCGATGCCGATAGCCCGGACAGGCCCTCCTCCATGGCCTCGGTGAAGCTCGCCCAAGCCGCCTGCCAAGCTCTCTCCCCCGTTCCATGCAGATGGATGGCCGTATCGATGCCGCCCCAGTAGGCCAATACGAGCTCCGGCCTGTCGGGCGGCGTCTCCAGCAAGTGCCGCAACTGGCGCCACAGATCGTCCACATCCTCATAACCCATCAGCCGCTCCACCCCACGGTAAAGGGCCTGACTCAGAGGACTAGTGACATATCTATCCACGACTAGGCCGACGGTAGCGATGTGTTGTGGCGCCAGTCGCTCCGACAGCGTCGGCACAGGCAAGAGGCGCGTCGGATCCAGGCCCCAATCGATCAGCATCTCGTCACCGGCGCCATAGACCGGCCGCATGGTGAGCATCTCGGCGAGGACGCCGAACTCACGCAGCCACAGCTCATAGCCTAGCAGCCCGTGTTCCGCGGGCGATGCCCCCGTCACCCACGTGGATAGCGAGGTGGACGTGGTGCTAGGACACACTGCCGTCATGGGAAGCAGGACGCCGCGACTTGCCAGATCCCGCCAGATGCCGGCACGAGGATCATCCAGCATCTGGCGCAGGTACACATATCCCAGCGCATCGACCAGCACCAGGACCACGCGACGAACCGGGCCATCGAGATGCTCCCAGTAGCAGCGCTCGACAGGCGGCTGCAGCCCCACTACCTCGGCTCCTAACAATACGGCCACCGTCGCAGGCACATTCGCCAACGAGCGCCCCCTATAGTCCGGCAGGAGCCACGGGCCATCGCCCAGCCTCTCCGAAAGGCCCGGCATCGTGCGCTGTCTCAGCTCTTGCTCCAACACTCTTGCGAGATCCCCGCTCATATCCCCTGCCTCGCTCTCTTCTCGGTGACCTTCTCAGTGTAGCGGCCCCTGCGATCCATTGCCAATAGGGTTGCTTGCGATGGCCGACACGCTATAATCCCGCTGTGATGGGCTTACGGCAGCAAAGGAGGACGCCTCATGGATCGGGTACGCTTTGGAATCGTCGGCACGGGCGGTATGGGGACCGGGCATGCCCACAGTCTCCAAGAGATGCCCGAGGGATACCTCACCGCCGTGTGTGATATCGTGCCGGCCGTCGCCGAGTCGGTAGGCAAAGAGTTCGACGTCCCATATTGCACGGCCTATCAAGAGCTGATCGACCGGTCGGACGTCGATGTCGTCGTCGTGGCAACGCCGCACTATTTCCATCCAGAGATCGCCATCTATGCCATGGAGCAGGGCAAAGCCGTCATTTCGGAAAAGCCCATCGCGGTTACCGTCTCTGCCGCGGATGCCATGGTGGAAGCCGCCAAGCGAACCGGCACGCCCTTTGCGGTCATGTACCAGAGCCGAACTGAGCCCGTGTGGCGAGCGGCCTATGACCTCGTGCAGAGCGGACGCCTGGGCGAGATCTATCGCACCATGCTTGTCTATGCCGATTTCCGTAGCCAAGCCTACTATGACTCGGCCGGTTGGCGCGCCACGTGGGCAGGCGAGGGTGGCGGTGTTCTGATGAACCAGGCACCACACTCACTGGACAGGTTCGCCTGGCTTGGCGGGCTGCCGGACAAAGTCACCGCTTACACAGCCACGGCCATGCACCGCATCGAGGTTGAGGACATCGCCTCGGCTATCCTCTCCTACCCCAATGGCGCCACAGGCTATATCTACTGCTCGACCACAGAAGCGCCGGGCACCAATCTGATGGAGATCTCGGGCGAACGGGGCAAGCTGCGCGTCGTCGACCAGGAGCTCCGCTTTTGGGAGATCCCACAGGGCGTACGCGGATTCAGCGATTCGACGGACCACATGTGGGGTGGCCCCGAGGCCCACGAGGTTGAGGTCGAGCTGCCCGAGTGCGACAGGGGACACATCGCCGTGCTGCGCAACATGGCCAATCATCTCCTGCGCGGCGACGACCTGCTAACGCCGGGCGTTGAGGGCATCAACAGCGTCGAGCTTATCAATGCCATGATCCTGTCAGGGCACACCGGCGAGCCCGTCAGCATCCCCGTCGACCGAGAGCGCTACGATGCCTTCCTAGCGGACCGCGTCGAGGAATCCAGGCCCAAAGAAACCGAGGGCTCCGACCGGCGCGAGACGGACCACGTGCATCGCTAGTCGCGACAGACTGTCCGCAAGAGCGGGGCCCCGTCGCTTGGCGGGGCCCCTTTGCTAGCTTACTGCCCATCGGGCTGGCGGCTCCAGACACGCAGGCCAAACCGGCTGAGATAGATGGGAATCGGCTGGAACAGAGGATTGGTCTCCTCGATAGCGCGCAGCATGGCTCGCTTCTGGCTCATCAAGGCGCCAGATAACAGCGTGATGGACCCTCCCTCTCCCCCCGCACCGTTCACTTTCCACCCCAGCGCCCCATACTCGCGCGCGATCGCGATGATCTGATTGGCGTCGCGGCTGATGAGCTGAGGATGCAAGTTGCGCTGGGCGTCCGTGTTGGCTACCATGGCCGCCCCCAAGGCGTCGAGATCGCCGGCATACAACGCATCACGGGAGCGATCCGCGCACTGCCGCAACGCCTCTAACTTGGGGTTGTCGGCACCAGCATCCTCAAGGTCACGGATGACCATCTCGTGCACTTGGCTCGAGCTGTGGGAGCGCCCCAGGAAAACCAAGGCCAGCCTGCGCTCCAGCTCCCACCAGACAGGGTTGGATACATAGATGGGCGACACCGATGCATACGGGTACGCGAACATCTCGATATAGTTTACGCCGCCAAAGGCCGAACAGAGCTGGTCCTGGATGCCGGACTGCTGATGCAGGATCTCGGTCTCGATGTGATGGGCAGTGTAGGCCACCTGAGAAGGCGTCATACCGCCGGGCGTGAGGCGATCCAGCGCCCCAATAAGCGCGACCGTGACGGCAGCCGACGTGCCGGTGGAACAGCCGGCCGGCGCCTCGGAGTAGATCGAGATCTGCACCGCAAGGTTATCGGGCACCCCCATATGGTCGATAGCGGCCTCCAAAAGCGGATGGTGGATCCACTCGTGCTTCTCATGGCGAGGCAGCACCGCATACCGATCCCCAAAGTTCTCCGCGTGCAGCACGACGCGATGCTCCCTGGCCGATCTCGCAAAGACCTGGATCTGTACCTCGACGTAGGGGTACACGCCGATATTAAAGATGCGGCCGTGCTCGGCGAACCATGTATCGGTCCAGCCCCCGTTATCACATATGCGGATGGGCGCGACGCTGTTGATGATGCGTTGCGGTGCCTGAGCCTCAGCCATGCGCTCCTCCTCGCCAGAACCTTTGCGCCTATTTTAGGGCGCACTCGCCCCGTGTCCAGCCGTTGCTCGCCGAATCGCTAGACACGCCTAGTAGCTTGATGATAGAATCAAAATGTGTTTGGCCTCGCGATGCTCGCAATCGGAGGAGATGTGCACCCATGACCGCCACCAATGTCTTTTTTCTGATCTTGGACTCGTTTCGACAGGACTATATCCGGTTCTACAACCCGGACGCCACGCCGGACACGCCCAATCTGGATGCGCTCGCGCGCGACAGCGTGGCCCTCGACAACTGCTATCCCGAAGGCCTGCCGACGATCCCCGTGCGGACGTGCTGGTTGACGGGCGAACGGACGCTGGTGCATCGTCCCTGGCAACCTCTCACCAAAGAGGACCGGTCGCTGCCCGAGATCCTGTCCCAAGCCGGCTATCTCACTGCCTGCTTTACGGACTGCTATCACTATTTCAAGCCCGACATGAACTTTCACCGGGGGTTCCGCACTTGGGAGTGGGTCCGTGGCCAAGAGTACGACGCCTACCGCAGCGCCCCTCTTACCAAGCTCGACCTCGAGGACCATGTCAAGGATACGTACACGCCAGAGTGGCGTCGCGTCGTCGAGGCGGCTCTCAAGAACGTCGAAGAGTTCGAGACCGCCGACGATCACTATTGCGCCCGCCTGGTCACAAAGGCCAGCGCATGGGTAGAGCGTAACCGCGGGGACCAGCCCCTGTTCGTGTGGTTGGACTCGTTTGACCCGCACGAGCCGTGGACGCCCCCGGCAACCTTTGACCGCTACACCGATCCCAACTATAGAGGCAAGCGCCTCGTGCTGCCCCCCGGCGGTCCTGCCGCCGTGCACTTTGACGCCGAGGAGATCGCCTTCATTCGTGGTCTCTATGCCGGCGAGTGCGCCTATGTCGATCACTATATCGGCCGGTTCGTGCAGACCCTCAAGACCCTGGGGCTCTATGACGACGCCTTCATCATCTTGCTCGCAGACCACGGCCATCCATTAGCGGATCACGGCAAGTTCCTCAAAGGACCCGACCGCATGTACAACGAGCTCCTCAAGGTGCCTTGCCTGTTCAAACTCCCCAGAGGCGCCCACGCAGGCATGCGCACGGACGCGCTGGCATCCTTCCACGATCTGCTCCCCACCCTCCTAGACATCGTGGGCATGGGGAACAACCTAGACGCGCTCCCTGGGAAGAGCCTCATGCCACTGATCCGTGGCGAGGTAGAGAGCATCCGCGACGTGGTGATCTCTGGCTACCACGACGCCGAGGACCGCTGCATCCGCGACCGGGTGTGGAGCTACATCCGCCGCCCCGAAGGCGAGCCGGATGAACTCTACCACCTGCTGGATGATCCTCACGAGCAGCACAACCTAATCGACGACCATCCCGAGGTGGCAAAGCGTCTAGCCAGTGCCTTTGGCAACCTCTACTTCCCCCACGCCCCCACAACTATCAAGGGTGTGCAGGGACGCTACGAGGTGGCCCACACCGGCGCGGTCTAGCCGACGGTGACACAACAAAGGGGGTTGGCGCATGCGCCAACCCCCTTGCCATCACGAGGCCTACTACAGTCGTTTCAGGAAGGCCAACGCTTTCGCCGCGTCTCGCGTCAGGTCCCCAGGCCAACCACACTCGATGGACACGCAGCCAGCGTAGCCGATCTCGCGCAGGATCGCGAACAGCCGATCGAACGGATACGAGCCTGAGCCTGGATACCCACGATTAGGACTGTCGGCCACATGGACGTGCGCCAGCCACTCGGGCGCCTGGAGGATATCGTCCAGGGGCTCGTCCTCCACGGCAAAGTGCCACGTATCGGCCAGAACTTTGATGGAAGGTCGGTTTACCTCACGGGCGAGCTCCACGCTCTCCGTGTACGTCGTGAGGATGTTGCACTCGTTGGCATTGAGCGGCTCAATGGCGATGGTTAGCCCATGCTCTTCCGCATGGTCGCCGCAGCGTCCCAAGAACCACACCAGCTGGTCCCACGCCGCCGACCGAGCGAACCCTTCCGGCACGCGGCGCGACCGTCCGCTGCCGAACACCATCAGCTCAGCCCCCACCTCTGCGGCACGGGCAATGGTCGTGGCAACATAGGCCTCGACGCCATCGCGCTGGACCTCGGGGCCAACAACCGCGAGATCACCAGGCAGAAAGCTGTTGAAGGCGCGCACAGCCGGCTGTAGCTTGGTCAGAGCGCCCAAATCCACTGCATCGGGGTTTGGGTCCTGTCCGGCCAGCGTCGCAGCCGCCGAGATCTCCGTAAAGTCAAAGCCAGGCGGCAGCTTGCTCACAGCTTGAGGGCTGACGCATATGCCGATGGGGATCGATCGACTCACGATTCTCCTCCTAGCCCGCGAGGGCTGCTAGTAGAGGTTCAGCCACGTCCGCTCGGGCCCCTCTTGTATCTTTTCCAGGACGAGCATCAGATGAAGAAGGTCCACCACGTTGCCGTGTCGAGGCGGCTGGTCCTGCAGCAGATGCGTCGCAAAATGCTCCAGGCTGCCCAGGTAGCCCTGCATCACCAAATGCTGGTTGTAGGGAGCAGGATCCGAGAGCTGAGGTTCCCAGATCACCGGCGCGTCCGCCGCAGATCCGTAATAGTCCGTGGCATCCAGCAGATCCGGGTCAGCCTCGGGGCTACCGGTGCGATAGTAGGTTACTCGCGAGGCGTTCTCAACCAGCACGTGGGCACCCTCGCCAACGATCTCCAGGCGCTCGCGAGGCCCTCGGCGAGCGCCACTGCCAGACAGATGCAACGTCCCGATCATCCCGGACGCGTATGTGAAAGTCAACAACGCATCGCCACTCTGCTCGTTAACGGCGTACATGACACCGCGCGCCTCGCCAAACAGCCGCATGAGCGTCGCGTAAGGACGAACCAATTGCAACAGAGATTGCGGGTCCTTGCAGGGCTTGGTCAAGGCCTCCTGCGTAAGGCTCGCCGGATAGCGCATGGCAAAGCTCGAGGCGGCGCCAAACTCCCCATCCTCCATGATCGCCGCTGCCTTCAAATAGGCCGGCATGAACATGCCGTTGAGATTCGTCTGCAAGAACTTGCGCCCGCGCATGGACGCATTGGTCAGCGTCTTGACGTCATCCTTGCTCGCACAGGGAGGGCTCTCGATCCACACGTGAAAGCCGGCTCGCAGGGCATCGGCCGCAAGCTCGGGGTAGGCTGGGTGGCCCTCCGGATCCGGACCCACCACGATAATGAGCGCGTCGAGCGTGGTCTCTTTGGCCAGCAGCGCCTTGTGGTTGGGGTAGAAGCGCTTGGCGCCGAACAGGGACGCAGTGGCGATGCCTTGATCGCGATCATGATCGGCCAGAGCGACAAGATCGATGGGCAAGTAGCGGAAACAGGGCAGGATATCGCGATAGGCGTGCCTACCCGCCCCTACGCAGCCCACTCGCAGCTTGGTCGGATAGGCATAGTTGTGCAGCATGGTCATCTCCATGGATCAGCATATCGCAGAAAGCGAACTCCGTCTCTCTTCCCCGTGACTATGCATCAAGCACTGGGGGCTGTCAAGGCTCGGCCTCGCCGGATACCTTGACGGCAGACGTGGGCCCTGTTATACTGGCTCTGTCCTCCTGATCTGCTCAGGAGGGGAACGTTACGGATTGAACACATGAGGGGTGGCCCACCGTATAATGGTCAAGGCGAGCAAGCAAAAGGTCGAAGTTGAGGGTACCGTCGTTGAGGCTCTGCCCAACACCCAGTTCCGCGTCGAGCTAGACAGCGGACACGAGGTGTTGGCATACATCTCTGGCAAGATGCGCAAGTACTATATCCGCATCTTGCTGGGAGATCGTGTGCGGGTGGAGCTCTCGCCGTACGACCTCACGCGTGGGCGTATCGTGTACCGATACAAGCAGGGGCGCAGTGGCGCCGAGTGAGCCTTGCCTCCGCTTTGGATACTAGGACTGCTTGACGGTTTCTCTGCCGTTGCCTATGCTAGCAAACGTCGTGAGCCTGCTCCGTGCAGGCTCGTCCGAGGCTCGGTGTCGATCGGGTTCTTGGGG
>JBNGEB010000006.1:31605-32076 GCA_049975585.1 Anaerolineae bacterium | reverse complement strand
ACGTCCTTCTGCGACCGCTTGGCAGGCTTGTCTGCCCAGTCGTCGGGCGTCTCGACTGGGAATGATAGGTACTGGTCCATGGACATCCGGCCGCCGTCTTCAGTGCCCTCCTTGAGGGCGCGTCGCACGATGCCTTTGGAATCCCGGAATACCTCGTAACGGTCGGTCTCTTTGATGATCTCGTATGCGAAAGGGGGAACAAAGTCATAGTTAACGGGTATATAATCGCGGCGATCGAGTCCGATGGCGTCATCGTCATAGAACCAGTTCCAGCCGAACTCGCCGGCCCGCTCTGGGTCCTCCTCCAGCCAACGGGAACGGGCTTGGGGCCACGTGCCCAGCTCGTGGTTCGGTCGGCGGTCGCACGGTTTGTAGTCCATGCACGCGAGGAAACGCTCGAGATCGGATACCATGGCTCATTTCCCTTCCTCAAGGAGATCCTGCAGCTCACTCTACCCGAAACCCATGACG
>JBNGEB010000006.1:30102-31595 GCA_049975585.1 Anaerolineae bacterium | reverse complement strand
CGTCTAGTCTTTGCAGCGTCGTCGGCCGACGTTTGCGAGAAAACGCACGAAACCGTTTGACGCTCTCTGGAATGTTTCCTATAATGGCGGACGCTGTGGTTGCAGCTAACGATCGGTGTCCGCATCGACGCAAAGCCAACTCGCCAGGTGGGCCATGGCGGCCACATTTGGTTGAGCCAAGCCCGTGAAGCGCCCGGTTGGTGCGTACTCGCTGTCCTCAACAAAAGGTGCCTGACTCAATGCCTTCTAGCTCCAACGTCCTCGTCCTTGGCGGCGGCATCTCCGGGATGACGGCTGCCCTGTCGCTGGCCAAGCGGGGGGCGATAGTCCACCTCGTCGAGCGAGCCCCAAGTCTTGGGGGCAATGGACTGAAGGTATGCTGCAAGGCCATTGACGGTGAGTGCCAGCTATGTGGGGGGTGCCTTCTTGGCGACGCTCTGCAGGAGATCGCCAGGACGCCGGACATTCTGATCGAGACCAATGCCACCGTCGCACGCGTCGAGCGCCGCGACGGTGGTTTCGTGTACAGGACCAGCGGCGACCAGGACGACAGGCTCGCCGATGCTGTCATCGTCGCTACCGGCTTTCAGGCTATCGACGCGCGCACCAAGGGCCCCTACGGCTGGGGACAGCTCCCCATGGTGGTAACCGGCCGCGAGATGGAAGAGGCGTTAGTTGCCAAGGGTCGAGGTGCATGGGACGAGCGCCTGGACCGAGGCGTCGCGTTTGTGCAGTGCGTCGGGTCGCGCGACGAGCATGCAGGTCGGGGTTATTGCTCTCAGGTCTGTTGCCGCTACGCCATGCGTCTGGCACGGTACCTCCGCTGGCGTCGGTCCGATGTTGCCATTACCATCTTCAAGATGGATATGCAGCACACCGGGCGCGATACCGAGCTGGTGTGGGACAAGGTCGCCGGTGATGTGCGCTTTGTCTCTGGCCTGCCGGCTGTCATTCGTCGCGCTGCCGACGATCCCACGCTTGCCGAGTTCCTCATCGATGATACTACCGCCGTCGAGACGCGTCGCGAGACGTTTGGGTTGGTGGTGCTCTCCAATGGCATCGAGCCCCAGCCCGACGCCGGTGTCGTCGCGGATCTCTTTGGGCTTACACAGGACGATTTTGGTTTCCTGGCCACGGACGATGACGAGGTCAGCACCATAGCGCCGGGCGTCTTTGCTGCAGGCTGTTGTCAAGCGCCCCGCTCTATCGCGGCTTCGGCGTTCCATGCCCGGCAAGCCGCTGAGGCTTGTGCCAGCTATCTCGGAGGAGCCCACGCGTGAGCGATGCTGCTTTGATCGAGCATAGCGTGATGGTCGTGGGTGAAGGCGCGGATGCCAGAGGCGCGGCCTCGGCTCTGACCGATGCTGGCTATGCTGTTGTGGCCGTCCCTCACCCTGTCAAGAACGGCGACGGTTCAGCTCGGCCCGGGCAGCGCATCGCAAGCGTGCAGGGTCACGTGGGCCGGTTCCGTGTCCAGCTCGAAGGGGCCATTG
>JBNGEB010000006.1:29497-30092 GCA_049975585.1 Anaerolineae bacterium | reverse complement strand
GAAGCTACGGTGGGCGTTGGGGCTATCGTGTTGGCTTTGGGGAATCGGCGGTTGCCGACGGACCTGCCGCGGCCGCAGGGCACTCTACTGCCCATCCTTACGCCGGCGAGCTGGGTGGAGCGCGTTCACGATGACCTAGCCACCGAGTACCGCATCCTCTGGGCGCGACGCCGCGTGATCCTCCTGCTCGACTATCCAGAGGGTACGCCCAAAGAAACCGCTGCCGAGGCTCTGCGTGCGACGCTGGACGTCGTAGAGCTGGCTCATCCTGAGGTCTGCGTGTACTATCGCGATCTCCAGGTGGATACGCACCATCTGGAGCGCCTGACCCGTCGAACGCGCGAGCTGGGTGTCATCTACTGCCGCTATGGGGACCTGGAGGTGACCTTCGATCAGGATCACGTCTTGGTGACTTCGGAGGAAGGTCAACGGGTCGGAGACGTGCTGGTCGTCCCGGAGCGGATTGCATCTCCCGCCACGGCGCCCGAGCTCGCAGCGAAACTTGGCATCCTGTTGGGCGACGACGGCTTGCTGCAGGATGTCAACATGCGCTACGTAAGCGGCTTGCAGACCGTTCGCCATGGCGTCTATGTGG
>JBNGEB010000006.1:20215-29487 GCA_049975585.1 Anaerolineae bacterium | reverse complement strand
GATGCGGGGGATGTCTGGCGTTCAATTGACCGGGGTGCCACCTGGACGCAGATGCCGAGACGCAGGTAGCCGACGTGCAGCGTCTCTTGGGCGAGATCGACGAGCTTCTTGGGCGCGAGAGCTTGCCGATGCCAGACGAGTACGCAGAGGTTTCGTCCAAAGAGTGCGTTCGGTGTCTGACCTGCATCCGGACCTGCCCTCACCAGGCCGTGGAGCTACGATCGACGGAGGACGTCACGGCCGCCTATGTCGTGCCTGAGGCGTGTTGGGGATGCGGCATGTGTGTGGCCAACTGCCCCGTTAGGGCCATCTCGCTGATCGAGGCCGAACACCTGGTCAAGCAGGAGGTTGTGTGACGCAAGGACCGGATACGTCTCCCATGGTGCTCATCGGCTGCCAGCGGTCTGCGGGAGCCGCCCTGGAGCGCCTGGCCACGGAGGGGCGCGCCCTGCCAGAGTATGTGGAGTGGCGCAGCGTTCCGTGTGGCGGCAGCATCGATGAGCTGATGATCCTTGAGGCCTTTGAGGCGGGCGCCGAACGCGTGCTGGTGCTCTCTTGCGCGGCGGGGGCTTGCCGGTCCGTCGTGGGAGATGAGCGGGCCAAGGCGCGCACAGAAGCCGCGCTCTCGGTTCTGCAAGAGATCGGCCTCGAGGGATGGCGCTTGCGTTACGAGACGATGGCGCCCAACATGGGCGCCGACCTACTGCGCTGGATTGACGAGTTCGAGGCTCCCGCCGAGCAAAGCGTGGGTGACGTATGATCGTAGCTGAGCGGAAACCGATCCCCGAGATCCTAGACATGGTGCGCGATGTCGCCAGCGTCGCTGTCGTTGGCTGCGACACGTGTGTGGCCATCTGCATGGCCGGCGGCACCAAAGAGGTAGCGGTTCTGAGCGCGGCGCTGAGACTCGCCGCCAAGCGAGAGGGCCGCGAGCAACTGATCACCGAGGCGTGCGTCGAGCGGCAGTGCGAAGAGGAGTTCAATGAGCCGCTCGTGGATCTGGTGGCCAGTCACGAGCTTGTGCTCTCCATGGCGTGCGGTGTGGGCGTGCAGACCCTCGCCGAGCAGTATCCCGCGGCTATCGTCTACCCTGCGCTGAACACAAGGTTCATGGGTCGTCCCGAGGAGCTGGGGACCTGGTCGGAGCGCTGCCTTGGCTGCGGCAACTGTGTCCTGCACAAGTTCGGCGGGGTGTGCCCGATCACACGCTGTTCCAAGAACCTCCTCAATGGGCCTTGCGGCGGCTCGGAGGATGGCAAGTGTGAGGTGGATCCCGATCTGCCGTGTGCCTGGCAGCTCATCTACGATCGGCTAGCAGCCATCGGCCAACTCGATCGCCTGTGGGAAGTGGAGCCGCCCAAGGATTGGACGACATCGCGAGATGGAGGGCCGCGCAAGGTGGTGCGAGAGGATATCGTTCCATGAAGGCGGGCTCCAAGCTTGAGGCGTTGCTAGGGCAGGGCGTCTTTGCGGTCACGGCCGAGCTGGGTCCGCCCAAAGGCCCCGATGTCTCGGTTGTCGATCGGAAGATCGATCTGCTACGGAACGTGTGTGACGCCATCAATGTTACCGACAACCAAACGGCCATCGTGCGGCTTTCCAGCGGCGCCACCTGTGCGCGGCTGTGTGCGTCGGGTGTTGAGCCCGTCATGCAGATGACAGCTCGCGACCGCAACCGGCTGGCCATCCAAGCCGACGTGTTCGGTGCCGTAAGCCAAGGCGTGCGCAACCTGCTGTGCCTGACAGGCGATCATCAGACGTTCGGGAATCACCCGCAGGCCAAGAACGTCTATGACATCGATTCCATCCAGATGATCGCCATGGTCAAGTCCATGCGCGATGACGCGCGTACCCAGAGCGGCGACGAGATCGAGGGCGAGGTGCCCATGTTCATCGGGGGCGCCGCCAACCCGTTCGGCGATCCGTTCGAGATGCGGGTAATCCGTCTGGCGAAAAAGGTGACGGCGGGCGCCGATTTCATCCAGACGCAGTGCATCTATGACATGCCGCGCTTCCGTGAGTGGATGCGACGCATCGTGGATCTCGGCCTTCACGAGAAGGTGCACATCTTGGCGGGCGTCATGCCGCTCAAGTCGGCGGGTATGGCTCGCTACGTGGACTCGAGCGTCGCCGGCATCCGCATCCCTGACTCGGTCATGAAGCGCATCTCGGGCGCCGGGCGCAAGTCGGCGCGCCAGGAAGGCATTCGCATGTGCGTCGAGACGATCCAGGAGCTCCGTGAGATCGAAGGCGTCCACGGGGTACACATCATGGCTGTAGAGTGGGAAGAGGCTATCGAGCCGATTGCAGAGCAAGCGGGGCTCTTGCCCAGGCCGGACGTACCGTCAACGTTGGGTGACCCGAAACCGGGGGGATGAGGAGAGAGCGATGGCCAATTGGAACCGGGCTTATGACGCCAACTTCAAGTACGATGTAGCCGCGCGCCCAGGGGGCGACCAGATCAAGGCTTGCTTCTCCTGTGGGACGTGTACCGCGGGTTGCCCCGTCACCGACGTCGATGAGCGCTTCAGTCCGAGGCGGATCATCCGGCAGGTGTTGTTGGGCCAGCGCGAGGCGGTGCTCTCTAGCGAGCTGCTGTGGTACTGCGAGCGCTGCTACGCCTGCACGGCCTACTGCCCGCAGAACGTCAAGTTCGGTGATGTGATGGGCGCGCTGCGCGAGATGGCGGTGGAGGAGGGGTACTGGCCCCAGGAGATGCTCCAGCGCATGCGCAACGTCGATCGCCTGGCGCACAGCATCCGCCTGGACCTGGTGCGCGCCGCCCTCGAAGGCGGCAACGGCTCTGCCCAAAAGGCCCTGGAGGATGCAGCCGAGGCCGTGGATCGGAAGATCAAGGACGCGTCCCTGTAGCGCATTGCCTGCATAGGGCGGCACAGGCCTATCCAGAGGAAGGTTATGGAGTCTCAGGCTGACCGAAAACCCGTTGGTGCCGTGCTCGTCGTAGGGGCGGGCATTGCGGGCATTCAGGCGTCGCTGGATCTGGCCGACTCGGGATACAAGGTGTACTTGCTGGAGAGCTCCCCCGCTATCGGGGGAACGATGTCCCAGTTGGACAAGACGTTTCCCACCAATGACTGCTCCATGTGTATCCTCTCGCCCAAGGTGGTGGAATGCGCCCGCCATCTCAACATTGAGCTGATGACCTGGTCGGAGCTGGAGTCGGTCGAGGGCGAGGCGGGCGATTTCCAGGTGCGGGTCCGCCACAAGCCACGCTATGTCGATCCCGAGCGCTGCACCGGCTGCATGGAATGCACGGCCGAGTGCCCCATCGAGGTGCCCAGCGAGTATGACGAGGGCCTGGCGATGCGCAAGGCCATCTATCGCCCCTACCCGCAAGCGGTGCCCAACATCACCGTCATCGACAAGCGCGGCACATCGCCGTGTAAGGCTGCCTGTCCCGCGGGCACCAGCGCGCAGGGCTATATCGCGCTCATCGCTCAAGGGCGCTATGCCGAGGCCCTGGAGCTCAGCCGCAAGGCCAATCCCTTCACAGCCATCTGCGGCCGGGTCTGCTATCACCCCTGTGAGACGGCCTGCAACCGCCAGCTCTTGGGCGAGGAGCCGGTGTCTATTGCGGGTCTGAAACGCTTTATGGCCGACTGGGCTCGCAAGCATGGCGATACCAAGGTCGAGCCTGTCCCCGTGACCCGGCAAGAGCGAGTGGCTGTGGTCGGTGGCGGACCGTGTGGCCTGACCGCCGCCCATGACCTAGCGCACCTGGGCTATGCCGTCACCGTGTACGAGTCCCAACCCAAGGCGGGCGGCATGCTGCGCTATGGCATTCCGGACTATCGCCTGCCGCAAGATATCCTCGATGAGGAGATCGCCCGCATTGCCGATCTGGGGGTGACGATCCTCATCGATTCGCCTGTGCAGGATTTGGACGCGCTTCAGGCCCAGTACGACGCGGTGTTCCTGGCCGTGGGGGCGCATCGGGCCCCTGGCTTGCGCATCGAGGGCGAGGAGCTCGACGGTGTGCACTCGGCCATCGGCTTTTTGCATGCGGTCAACGCGGGCGAGCGACCCAACGTTGGTCAACGGGTGGTTGTGGTGGGCGGCGGCAACACCGCCGTGGATGCAGCCCGTTGCGCGCGGAGGCTCGGCGCCGAGGTCACCATTGCCTACCGTCGCTCCCGCGCCGAGATGCCCGCCTATGCCTTTGAGATCGAAGAGGCAGAGGATGAGGGCGTGGAGCTGAGCTTGCTGACTAATCCGGTACGAATCCTCGGTGAGGATGGTCACGTTAGCGGCGTCGAGCTGGTGCGCATGGAGCTCGGAGAGCCGGACGCCAGCGGACGTCGGCGCCCGCTGGCCATCGAAGGCTCCAACTATGCCGTGGATGCCGACACCGTCATCCTGGCCATTGGCCAGCAGCCCGAGGTCGGGTTCCTGCCGTCGGACGTGGAGGTCACGCGCGGCGGCACGATAGCCTATGACGACGAGACGCTGGCGACCACACGAGCGGGCGTGTTCGCGGGAGGCGATGCGGCGACCGGTCCGCGAAGCGCCGTCGAGGCGGTCGGCATGGGCCATCGCGCCGCTGAAGGCATCCACCGCTATCTCTCAGGCGAGGTAGTGGAGCTGTTGCCGCGCATCGAGCCGGAAGAGGTGGCGCTGCTCGATCACGTCGAGGTCGCCCAAAAGGTCGCCGACGGCTTGGCGGTGCGCTGCCCGCGTGCTCACATGCCCGAGCTGCCGCCGGAGGAGCGCGTGCGCACCTTTGCCGAGGTGGCAGCGGGCTACACTGAGGAGCAGGCCCGCGCCGAGGCCGAGCGCTGCTTGGCATGCGGCGTGTGCTCCGAGTGCTACCGGTGCGTTGCGGCTTGCAAGCCCGTTGCCATCCAGCATGGATTCAAGGATACGTACAGCGATCTTTACGTGGGCGCCATCGTCTTGGCGACAGGGTTCGACGAGTTCGACGCCGCGCGCAAGCACGAGTATGGATACGGCCGCTTCAAGGACGTGATCACGAGCATCCAGTTCGAGCGGATCTTATCCGCCTCTGGCCCGTACGCGGGGCACGTGCAACGTCCTTCCGATGGCAAGGAGCCCAAGCGGATCGCCTTCCTGCAATGCGTGGGCTCCCGCGACGAGCAGTGCGGCAACGGCTATTGCTCATCCGTCTGCTGCATGTACGCCATCAAGGAAGCGGTCATTGCCAAGGAGCATAGCCCCGATATCGAGCCGACCATCTTTTACATGGATATGCGCGCCTTTGGGAAGGATTTTGACAAGTATTATGAGCGGGCGCGTGACGAGTACGGCGTGCGCTTTTTGCGGTCACGCGTGGCGCGAATCGACGAGGGCGCCGACGGTCAGCTCGATGTGCTCTATGTCACCGAGGACGAACACCACGTTCGCGAGGCGTTCGATCTGGTCGTCCTGTCTGTTGGCCTAGAGCCCTCTCGCGGGACGCGCGAGCTCATCGCCAAGCTGGGGCTCCGTGATACCCGCGACGGGTTCTGCTACGTGGACGAGTTCCATCCTCTCACGAGCTCCCGCGAGGGAGTCTATGTCTGTGGCGCGGCCAGCGGTCCCAAGGATATCCCAGAGACGGTGGTGCAGGCCAGCGGCGCGGCCGCCGAGGCCGGGCGCCTGCTGGCACCGGCTCGAAACACGCTGACAGTGCGCAAAGAGTATCCAGCAGAGCGGGACGTCACGGGCGATCCGCCACGCGTGGGCGTGTTTGTGTGCCATTGCGGCATCAACATCGCCGGCACGGTCGACGTCAAGGAAGTGGAGGCTTATGCTGCCTCGCTCCCCTACGTGGTCTATGCTGGTAGGAACCTGTTCACCTGCTCGCAGGACACCCAAGAGTCGATGAAGGAAATCATCGAGGAGCACCAGATCAACCGAGTCGTGGTGGCTTCGTGCTCGCCTCGCACGCACGAGCCGCTTTTCCAGGAAACCATCCGAGAGGTGGGGCTGAACCCATACCTGTTCGAGTTGGCCAATATCCGTGACCAGTGCTCATGGGTGCATATGCGCGAGCCCGAACGGGCCACCGAGAAGGCCAAGGACCTGGTGCGGATGGCCGTCAGCCGCGCCGTGCATCACAAGCCGCTGCACGGCCAGCCCTTGCCGGTCACGCATTCGGCGTTGGTGATTGGCGGTGGCGTGACCGGCATGGCTGCGGCGTTGGAGATGGCCGGCCAGGGCTACCCGGTGCACCTCGTGGAGCGCGAGGCGGTGCTTGGCGGCAACGCGCGTCATCTGCATGCCACCTTGCGCAACGATCATATTCAGGACACGCTGGACGCCATGATCGCGGAGGTAGAGGCCAACGAGAGTATCACGGTCCACACTCGCGCCGAACTGGCGCAGGTGGACGGCTTTGTGGGCAACTTCCGGGGCGTGATCCAGCACCGGGGCAACGATAGCGGTCTCACCGAAGTGACGGTGGACCACGGCGTGATCATCGTGGCCACGGGGGGCGTGGAGCGCGAGACCTCGCAGTATCTCTACGGGCAGGATCCCCGCGTGGTGACCCAGCGTGAGCTGGAAGAGGCGTTGGCGGAGGATGACCTGACGCCAGAGGCCACCGGCACCGTCGTGATGATCCAGTGCGTCGAGTCGCGCACGAAGGAGCACCCCTATTGCAGCCGGGTGTGCTGTTCGCAGGCTCTCAAGAACGCCATCGCGCTCAAGCGACGCGATCCCGAGAGCAACGTTATCATCTTCTATCGGGATATCCGCAGCTATGGGTACCGGGAGCATTATTATCGGCAGGCGCGGGATCTGGGCGTGCTGTTCGTACGGTACGAGCTTGAGAATCCGCCGCTGGTGGAGCGGCGCGATGGGCGGCTAGTGGTGGAGGGCTTTGACCCGACTATCCAGGACACGCTGACGATCGAGGTGGACACGCTGGTGCTCAGCGTTGGCATCGGGCCCCGTCCGGATGCCGAGCACTTGGCTGCCATGCTCAAGGTCCCCTTGAACGAGGAGCAGTTCTTCCTCGAGGCGCACATGAAACTGCGCCCCGTCGAGTTTGCGACCGAGGGCATCTACCTAGCCGGCATGGCCCACGGACCCAAGTTCGTGGAGGAGTCCATCGCCCAGGCGGCGGCCGCCGTCTCCCGGGCGTGCACCGTGCTCTCGCAGGACGAACTGGTGTCCGGCGGCAACGTGGCGCACGTGGATCAGCTCATGTGCGTGGCCTGTGGCGACTGTGTGTCCATCTGCCCCTATCAGGTTATCGAGCTGGTCACCAAAGAAGTGACGCGACGCAACGTGAAGGATTGCGCCCAGGTGAACCCGGCGCTCTGCAAGGGCTGTGGCGCTTGCGTGGCTGGATGTCGCTCTGGCTGCATCACGCTGGACGGTTTCGACGACGTCCAGATCATGGCGCAGATCTCTGCGTTGGTTTCGCCCTATTAGCGCGCCGGAGCTGTGAGAGGACAGGCATGACCGAAGCATCCGATCGATCAGACTGGGAGCCCAAGATCCTGGCCTTCCTGTGCAACTGGTGCTCCTATGCCGGTGCCGACCTTGCCGGCACCTCGCGGATCCAGTATCCGCCCAACATCCGTGTCATCCGTGTGCCCTGCTCGGGGCGCGTGAATCCGATGCACATCGTAGCGGCGTTGCGTCAGGGAGCGGATGGCGTCTTGGTGTCCGGGTGCCATCCCGGCGATTGCCACTATCTGGCGGGCAACATGTTCGCACGGCGGCGGTTCGCCCTGCTGCAGCGCTACTTGACCTACCTGGGCATCGAGCCCGGTCGGGTTCAGTTCTCCTGGATTTCGGCGTCGGAAGGTGGACGTTTTGCAGAGGTGGTCACGGAGGTGACGGAGCAGGTGCGCGCCCTTGGTCCCGCGAAACGCCTGAACATCCGCGCTGATCCGATGGCTATGCTCGCAGACGCGGCAGAGCCTACGGAGGCGATATCATGAAACTGCCTCCGGAGACCCAGGCCGCCATCGCGGACTGGCTGGATACCGGTGAGGTCGATCTGTTCATCGGGTGGGAGCGAGGCACCCTGCCGTTGACCGCGGCGCCTGCCTTTGTGCGGCGCCCTGAGGATGTGGAACGGCTGATTTGGGACCCGACGTGCGAGCACAATCTGACGCGGTATATCCGACCCTATCGCGACAAGACCGTGGGCATCATGGTCAAAGGGTGCGATGCGCGAGCGCTGGTGGGGCTCATGCAAGAGCGTCAGCTCACGCGAGAGCGGCTGCGCGTCGTGGGTGTGGGATGCGATGGCGTCATCGATCCCCGCCGCGTCTGCGAGCGGTTAGGTGTAAGCAGCGTCGAGGAGCTGGACGGCATCTTGCTGGAGGGTGCGGAACTCGTTGCTGGCGATGAGCGGATCCCTGTGCGGGACGTCCTGTTCGCAGGATGTGAGACTTGCTGCTATCGCGATCCCAAGATCTATGACCTACGCATGGGGCTTGAGCATGCGGACACTGTCCCTGAGGATCGCTTCGCGCACGTACGGGCGATGGAGGCGCTAACGCCGGACCAGCGGTGGGAACGCTTCTCCAACGAGATTTCCAAGTGCAACCTTTGTTTCGCCTGCCGCAACGCTTGCCCCTTTTGCTACTGCAACGTCTGCTTTGCCGAGCAGACCCATCCGCAGTGGGTCACCCCGACGGCGCGCCAGGCTGACGTGGCGTTCTTCCAGATCATGCGGACGTTCCACCTAGCGGGTCGGTGTGTCTCGTGCGGCGCGTGCTCGCGAGCCTGTCCGCAGGGTGTTGACTTGCGCCTGATGCTGGACAAGCTCGTCTCGGATGTGGCCGAGCTCTACGACTATGTGGCGGGAGAGGATCCCGAAGCGCGGCCGCCTCTGACCACCTATCGTCAGGATGACTACAATGACTTTGTCCTCTGAGGGCCAGATGGCACAGGGCATGCTCTCGCGAAAGGATCTGTTGGAGGCGCTGCAGGCGTGGATACAGCGCTGGCGCGTGATCGCGCCCGTTCGCCGCGGGTGTGAGGTACGGTTCGAGGAGGTGGAGGACGCCGCATCCATCGCTCTCGACTATGGCAACACCAAGCACTCGCTAAAGAGCGTTTACCTGCCTCAGGTAGAGCAGTTGTTCACGTACGCCCGACGCCGCGACGATCACAACGCTATCACGGCAACCGAGCCCCCCAGCGGTCCGACCATGCTCTTTGCCGTGCATCCGTGTGACGCTCGCGCGCGACTGATGGTGGATCGGGTCATGGTGGACGGCGTGTGCCGGGATCGCTACTATGCTGAGCGGCGTGACGGGATCGTGGTGGTAGGCCTGGCTTGTGGGGAG
>JBNGEB010000006.1:0-20205 GCA_049975585.1 Anaerolineae bacterium | reverse complement strand
CCTCGCAGCACCTGCTTTTGTGGCGCTTTCGATAGCGGTCCCTATGACCCGACTGGCTCCGATCTGTTCCTGCGAGTGGCTGGGGACATGTTCCTAGTGGACGTCGTCACCGAACGTGGCGCGGAGCTCGCGCGGGACTTGTGCCTTGTCCAAGTCGACGACGAGCATCAACGGCTCGCTGACGAGGTCCAAGCGGCTGCAGAAGCGGCCCTACGTCCCATGGAACGCCTGATGGGCATCGAGGACGCCCTGGAGGGCCTGTGGGACCACGAGCTCTGGCAAGATATCGCTGCTACCTGCCTGGGCTGTGGGACGTGCACCTATCTGTGCCCTACCTGCCATTGCTTTGCGATGGAGGACCGGACGCTGGCGGGAGGTGGCGAGCGCGTACGGGCATGGGACTCGTGCATGTACGCGGGGTTCACCGTGCATGCTTCGGGGCATAACCCGCGGCCGGATCAGGGCGCGCGCTGGCGTCAACGCGTCATGCACAAGTTCAGCTACTTGCCTAAGAATGTGGATGCCTATGGCTGCGTGGGATGTGGGCGCTGTGTGGTCAACTGCCCTGTGAACCTGGACATCCGGCGCGTGCTCGCCCGTGTACGAGAGGCGTCGCGCGTGGAGGCCGAGGAGAGTGCATCGTGAGCGCGGGTCAACCTCACATCTGCCGGTGTGCTGATAATATCTATGTGCCGCGCAGCATGAAGATCCTGCGCATCATCGACGAGACCGATGACCGCGAGATCAAGAGCTTTGACCTGGTTCCCGTGGATGGCGGGGCAGCGCCGTTCCACTTTGTGCCTGGTCAGTTCTGTGAGCTTTCGATAGTGGAGGAAGGGGAGGCTCCCTTTGGCATCGCCTCGGCGCCGGCGGAAGAGAGCTTTGTGCGGTTTACCGTCAAGCGCATCGGCCGCGTGACGTCGAGGCTGCACAGTCTGGCGCCCGATGCCGTCATCGGGATGCGAGGGCCTCTGGGCAACGGATTCCCTCTCGATGCCTTTGAGGGGCGCGATATCGTGGTCATCGGCGGCGGCTTTGCGTTCACGACGTTGCGTAGCTTGCTGATCGAGATGATGCAGGAAGGCCAGCGGGACCGCTTTGGCAAGCTCAAGGTTGTTTATGGCGTCCGTGAACCTGGGCTGTTCCTGTACCGCGAGGATCTGGCGCTCTGGCAGGCGCGGGAAGATGTGGAGGTCCTGTTGACCATCGACGCGCCCGTTCCGGGCTGGGATGGGCCGGTGGGCTTTGTGCCGCAGGCCGTTCAGGACCTGGCCCCTTCTGCCGAGAATGCCGTGGCGGTTATCTGCGGCCCACCGATCATGATTCGTTTCACGCTGCCGGTGCTATTGGAGCTCGGGTTCGAGCGCGAGGCCATCTACACGTCGCTGGAGAACCGGATGCAGTGCGGCGTCGGCAAGTGCGGTCGCTGCAACGTCGGCCACAAGTACGTCTGTATCGACGGGCCTGTCTTTAGCATGGCCGAGTTGGACGAGCTACCGCCCGAGTACTAGCGCTTACGGGCGACCAGGTAGGAGTGAGAGCCGTGTTCACCGATCTGAAGGTCAGCGAGTTTCTGGACGCGTTGGCGTCCAAGGAGGCGGTGCCGGGTGGCGGATCGGGTGCGGCCTTGGGCGGAGCCTTGGGCGCGGCGCTGGTGAGCATGGTCTGCAATCTGACCATTGGCAAAAAGGGCTACGAGGAGTCCTGGGAGCCTCTGACGGAGATTCTGGAGCGCTCCGAGGCCTTGCGGTCGCGTATCACAGAGTTGCTGGAGGCCGATACGCAGGCCTATGCCAAGGTCATGGAGGCCTACCGGATGCCGCGTGGGACCGATGAGGCCAAGGCAAAGCGCAAGGAGACCATGCAGGCTGCCCTGCGGCACGCGGCCGAAGTGCCTCTGGAGATTGCCGAAAGTTGCAGCAAGGTGGTGGACCTGGCGTTGCCGGCAGCAGAGATGGGCAATCGCTGGGCGGTGAGTGATGCCGGTGTCGGCGCATTGTTGGCCGAGGCTGCCATGCAAGCTGCCCTGTTGAACGTTGAGATCAATCTGGCAAGCATCGACGATGCCGCCTACGTGCAAGCTATCCGTGACGGCATCTCGGCCATGATCGAGGAGTGCATGCGTACCAAGGCCCGCGTCCAGGCTATCGTGGTAGAGGCTATCAAGGGCTAGGCAGATCGCTGGGTGAGGAGTATGGAGCAATGACGGCAGAGATTCTGGACGGACGAGCAGTCGCCAAGACGATCCAGGCCGAGCTCAAGACAGAGATCGCAGAGATGGCCGAGTCCGGCGTCGTGCCGGCGCTGGCGGTCGTGCAGGTGGGGCAGGATCCGGCGTCAGCTTGGTATGTAGGCCAGATCCGCAAGAGCTGCAAGCGCGTGGGCGTCACCTTTCGCCTCGATACCTTGCCAGGGGACGCCGCCCGCGAAGCCCTGGTAAGCGCCTTGGAAGCGCTCAACAACGATGCGGGCGTGCATGGCATCATCGTCCAGATGCCCCTGCCGCGTCATCTCAGCCAGGAGATCGTGACGGACACGCTGGATCCGCGCAAAGACGTGGACGGCATCCACCCCGTCAACGCCGGCCGTCTGTTCCAAGGCAGTGGGGACTATTTCGCACCCGCTACCCCGGCTGGCGGCATGGAGCTCATGCGGCGCTATGGCATCGGGCTGAAAGGCAAGCGCGCCGTGATGGTGGGTCGCAGCAACATTGTGGGGCGTCCTATGGCGATGCTGATGCTGCATCAGCATGCCACCGTCGTCGTCTGTCACTCTCGGACGCCAGACCTTGGCGAGGAAACGCGACGCGCCGATGTCGTCGTCGCGGCTGTAGGGCGCCCTTCCATCATCACCGCGAACATGATCCGCCCGGGCGCGGTGGTGATCGACTTTGGAGCGAACGTCGTGGAGGATAGCCTTGTTGGGGATGTGGACTCTGAGGCCGCGATGGAGGTGGCTTCGTATGTGACGCCGGTGCCGGGAGGAACCGGCCCCATGACCAACGCGATGCTGATGACGAACGTGGTATCGGCGGCCAAGCGACAGCATGGCCTCTAGTATAGTGACAGCGAGGGCGGTGAGCGGCATCCTCGACGCAGAGGGGAAGCGCCAACCAGAGCACAGGAGGAACCCATGAAAACGGACCTACAGATTGCCCAAGAAGCGGAGATTGTCCCGATTCTAGACATCGCCGAGAAGATAGGCCTCGCCGAGAGTGACCTAGAGCCCTACGGCTGGTACAAGGCCAAAGTCCATCTGGACGTTCTTGAGCGGTTCAAGGACAAGCCCAACGCCAAGTATATCGATGTCACGGCCATCACGCCGACGCCTCTGGGTGAGGGCAAGACGACAACCACGGTTGGCCTAAGCCAAGCGCTGGGAAGCCAGCTTGGCAAGAACGTGTTCACCTGCATTCGGCAGCCGTCCATGGGCCCAACCTTTGGCATCAAAGGCGGCGCTGCAGGCGGTGGCTACTCGCAGATCATCCCCATGGAGGACTTTAACCTGCATTTCACCGGGGATATCCACGCGGTTGGCGTGGCGCACAACCTCGCTGCTGCCGCGTTGGATAGCCGCATGATGCACGAGAGGCGGCTGAGCGATCGAGCGCTCGAGCGCGTGAATCTGCAGCGGCTGAACATCGACCCGTACTCTATCCTGTGGAACCGGGTGGTTGACGTCGAGGACGCGGCTATGCGTGAGATCATCAGCGGTCTCGGCGGCAAGCGCAATGGCGTCATTCGCGAGACGGGGTACGACATCACCGTCGCCAGCGAGGTGATGGCCATTCTTGCCTTGGCTACAAGTTGGAAGGACCTGCGTGAGCGGCTCGGGCGCATCACGCTGGCAACCGACAATAGTGGCAACCCCATCACCACGGAGGACCTTGGGGTGGCGGGGGCTATGGCGGTGCTCATGCGGGATGCCCTCATGCCCAACCTGATGCAGACGCTGGAGGGGACGCCCGCCTTTGTGCATGCGGGTCCGTTTGCCAATATCGCTCACGGCAACTCGTCGGCCATCGCTGACCAAGTGGCCGTCAAACTTGCTGACTATGTCGTGACCGAATCCGGGTTTGGCGCTGACATTGGCATGGAAAAGTTCTTTAACATCAAGTGTCGTGTGACCGGCCTGATTCCCAGTTGCGTGGTGATGGTGGCCACCATTCGCGCCCTCAAGATGCACGGTGGGCTCGGACGCGTCGTAGCAGGCAAGCCGATGCCGGAGGAACTGACGCAGGAGAACCTCGAGTACCTCGAAAAGGGGTGCGCAAACCTGAGGGCCCACATCGCCATCGCACGTCAGTTCGGAGTCCCCGTGGTCGTGGCCATCAACCGCTTCACCACGGATACCGACAAGGAGATCGAGCTGGTTCGCAAGATCGCCATCGACGCGGGCGCCGAGGATGCGGTGCCTAGCGAGCACTGGGCCAAGGGTGGCGCCGGCGCGCGCGATTTGGCCAAGGCTGTGCTGGCCGCCTGTGAGAAGCCGAGCGACTTCCAGTTCCTGTACCCCCTGGATATTCCAATCAAGGAAAAGATCGAGACCATCGCGACTCAGGTTTATGGAGCCGATGGCGTGGACTATTTGCCAGACGCCGAGGCCAAGGTCAAGCAGTACACGGACTTGGGCTACGACAACTTGCCCATCTGCATGGCCAAGACGCATCTTTCGCTGAGCCACGATCCTTCACTCAAGGGCGTGCCGAAGGGGTGGCGCTTGCCTATCAGGGATATCCGGGCGAGCGTGGGTGCGGGCTTTCTCTATCCGCTGTGCGGCGAGATGAAGACCATGCCGGGCCTGCCGCGGCGTCCGGCCTTTATGGACATCGACATGGACGAGAATGGCGTGATCCGCGGGCTCTCCTAATCTAGAGACAGGGCTCACTGAGGGAGTGCCGTCGTGTTCAGCGCCGGCGCTCTCGTTTGTTCAGAGGTTCCCTATGGCAGGATATTCACTCTGGCTTTACGTATGGGCACTTGTCTTTGTGTATCCTATGGGCGATGGGCATGAGCGCATCTTAGCCATGTCCCCCCGGAGGAGGAGCTCGGTCCGTTGGCGTTCGCTTGGTGCGGCGCTCGGCGGCATCGTTCGGACGTCACCGCTCCGCGACGCCCGAGGGATACTCCTCCTCTTTCCCTTTCTCGCCCACTTGTGGTTGCCCCTAACGCTATCGGACACGCCGTGTGGGCCTGCCATGTCCACCCATGGCCCGATGCGGTTCCCAGGCGATGCTTCCACGGAAGCGTGGCAACAGTGGGACGCGTTGGACGATACTTGGCTCGTGGTCGAGACCTACACGGGCGTGATGACCTCTACGTACCAGATCAGTCCAAAGCTGGAGGATGGCGCCTTTGAGACGTATAGCACGGCCAACTTTCAGCAGGAGATCATCGAAACCACGGCCGACTATAGCGTGCTGCGGGTCGTTGCCCTCTCCGATCTGGCGACCGACGTGCCCTATCCGCTCGACGAAAGCGATCTGCCACAGGAGGCGCTGGACGAGCTCCAGCCGCAGCCAGACTGGATCCAGTCGGACGACCCCGCCATCGTGTCAAAGGCGGCGGAGCTAGCAGCAGAGGCCTTGCGTGAGGATATGGCTGTGGTGCGCATTGTGGCGTGGGTGAGAGCCCACACTCGCTTTCAAGAGGATTGCACGGAAAACGATGCCCTCAGTGTGCTGGATACGGGCATCGCCAAACGGGAGGGGTTCGCTACCCTAACCTGTGCCTTGCTGCGCGCGGCGGGCATTCCTGCCAGGTATGTCGTCGGCGCTATGTTGCCCAGTGACTTGGTTCACGGCGTGTCCCATGCTTGGCTGGAGGTGTACTATCCCGATGTGGGCTGGATTGCCTCCGATCCGCAGTTCACGGCGAACTGGATCGACGCTGCTCACGTGCGCCACGGATTCGCTGGTGTGGGCACGTCCGTCGTCGTGACCAGGGTGTCTCACCTGGAAGACCTGACCTACGTTTACGATCAGCGCACGTCGTACGCTGTGGCAGGCGATGCGGACCGTCTCCGGGCTGCCTACACGCCCGGTGGTGGCGGCTTTCCGCTTCGCACCGACCTGGAGGGCGCCCACTGGAGTGTGAGGCGAGAAGATCCTCCCTTGACGGTGCACGGTACGATAGCCAACGATCGCACGTGCGGCACGGCCTGGACGCTGACGGAGGACGCGTCTTGGTTGACCGTGGCTCCCGCCGAGGCTCACGGCGCGTCAGCGGTGACTGTCACCGTGGAAGCTGATGATCTGGAAGTCGGTAGCTACGCCGCAGAGGTGCAGCTGACGGCTCCACTTCCACCAGACCCTGGCTGTGATCCACCGGCGCAGGTGTTGACGCACACCTTTGATATTATGTTGGACGTGACTCGGCGGCCTGACTTGGTGCTCCCTCTGCTGGCTCGGGGCTGGCGCCCCACCGGTGCTTGAGGCACGCCTCGCGGTGGCCTACAATGGCTCCGGGAGGCGCCATGGATCCGCTTGCGCAGGAGCTGCTCTCGCATCTGCAGGATCTGATATCGCGGTTGGGCTTGGCAGAGGGCGATCGCCTTCTGGTTGCTCTGTCCGGCGGACCCGATTCGCTGTGTCTGGCGCACCTGCTTTGGACGCTGCGTCACCGGCTGGGCATCGCCCCTGTTGGCGCGCATTTGGACCATGGCATCCGGCCGACGAGTGCTGCAGAGGCCTCACACGTCAGGCGGCTCTGCGAGGCCTGGGGCATGCCCTGTACTGTGGAGCGATTGGATGTGCCGGCGCTCGCGGCCGAGTGGGAGGATTCTTTGGAGGTAGCGGCTCGGCGCGCCCGCTACACCTTCTTGGCCCGGGTGGCCCGTCAAGAGCGCTGCCGGGCCATCGCCGTGGCGCATCACGCCGATGACCAGGTAGAGACGGTGCTTTTGCGCCTGTTTCGCGGCTCGGGTGCCAAGGGGCTGAGTGGCATGCGCTCTGTAGCGCCTCTGGATGTCGCATTCGACAAGAATGGCGCTCGCGAGAGTCAGCCGCTGCAACTTGTTCGGCCGCTCCTGACTGTCTCAAGCGATGACATCGAGGCGTACTGCCAGAGAAATGGGCTGGTGCCCATCCGCGATGCCAGCAACAGGGACGAGGGGACTCCGCGAAACTGGCTTCGTCATAGCGTTATCCCCGTGATCCAGGGGCGCGTGCCCTCGTTAGCTCAGAGCGTCACGCGCACGGCGGAGATTCTGGTTGCCGAGGATGACCTCATCGTCCAGCTAACTGGTGAGGCATGGTCGCGGTGTCTGCGAGAGGCATCCGAGCAATCGGTCCTCCTGGATCTTGACGCTCTGCGAAAGGAGCATTCGGCCCTTGTGAGGCGTCTCATTCGGCAGGCCTACGTCAAGGTGACGGGCTCTCTCAAAGACCTCGGCTGGCGCCATGTGAGGGCCGTCGAGGACTTGGTTGCTGACGGACACGTGGGAAGCGTCGCTATGCTGCCGGCAGATGTGAGAGCAGAGCTTGGCTACGATGTGCTCTATGTCGGACGTGGGGATTGGTCCAAAGCCCGAGTCTGGCGTCCGCTTCTGGTGGGGGAGGAGCCTTTGGCCTTCCGTTGGCCCGGTGTGGTCCATCCGCCGAGATGCGACTGGCGTTTGGAGATGCGCGCCTTGTCCGTCGATGACCTGCCGGGGGATTGGCGTCGGTCCTCCGCCCCTCTGTTGGTTCGTCTGGACGCATCGTTGCTGCCAGCCGAGCTAGCGTTGCGTACGCGTCACCCTGGCGATCGCTTGCGCCCGCTGGGGGTGGGCGGCACCCAATCGCTGCAGGATCTGTTCGTCGACAGGCGCATCCCTCGATGCCTGCGCGAGCGTATCCCGCTCCTGGTGGCTGGCGAGACGATTCTATGGGTTGTGGGGTGTCGTCTCTCTTCAGATGCGGCCATCACGGACCGAACGACGCGGGTGCTGGAATTGCGGGTGTTGCACGATGATGGCTAGGGCAGAGGCGCCGGCAAGCTGCGATGCCATGCTCAGGCCGGGCCGCGACAAGAGCGCTCGTAATCGCCATCCCTGGATCTTTTCGGGAGGCATCGCGCGGGTTACTGGCGAGCCGGAGCCTGGCAAGGCCGTGCGGGTGCTTGATCATCGCGGAGAATTCGTGGCGTTCGGCTACCATAACCGGCACTCGCAGATACGCATCCGGCTGATGAGCTGGGACCCATCTCGTCCTCTGGATGACGCTCTCTGGCGCAAGCTTCTGGAGGCTTCCATCCGTAGGCGGGAGTCGTTGCTAAACAGCCATGAGGTCACAGCCTGCCGCTTGGTCTATGCCGAATCCGATGGCCTGCCCGGCTTGATCCTCGACCGCTATGGGGACTGGCTGGTCCTGCAGGCGCTGACCGCGGGCGTGGATCGGCGCAAGGCGGCGTTGGCCGAGGCGGCTCTCGAGCTTACCGGTGCCCGCGGCGTCTTTGAACGCAGCGACGTGGATGTCCGACGGTACGAGGGCCTTGAGGAGGCTACGGGCTTGCTTATCGGCAAAGCGCCGCCCCGCTTTGTGAAGGTTGAGGAGTATGGGGTCCGCTGGCTCGTCGATCTGCGCGAGGGCCACAAGACAGGCTTCTACCTCGACCAGCGCGAGAACCGACGACGGCTTCGAGCCTATGCCAAAGGCGCCCGTGTTCTGAACGTGTTCGCCTATACGGGGGGGTTTGGTATCGCAGCAGCCATGGCCGGCGCGCGCGAGGTCGTCCACGTGGATAGCTCGGTGGACGCTCTGGCGCAGGTCGAGGAGCACGTTGCGCTGAACGGCCTGAACAGCTCGAGCAGTGGCTCGCATCGCTACGTTGTGGGCGATGCTTTCCAGGTGCTACGTGAGATGCGCGGCCGAGGCGAGCAGTACGATCTCGTTGTGCTGGATCCCCCCAAGTTCGCCCACTCGCAGCGCGATGTTCCGGCAGCAACTCGCGGCTACAAGGATATCAACATGCTGGGCATGGCGCTCGCGCGGCCTGGGGGCACGCTGGCGACCTTTTCGTGCAGCGGACGTGTCTCGGAGGAGCTCTTTCAGAAGGTCCTGTTCGGGGCCAGCATCGACGTGGGGCGCGACGTGCGTATCTTGGAGCGCCTCCACCAATCACCTGACCATCCCGTGTTGCTCACGTTCCCCGAGGGGGCCTACCTCAAGGGCATCGTTGCCCGCGTGGACTAGCCATATTGGACCGTGAAGGCGCAAGAGCTTTGTAGGCCTGACTCTACTCCCAGCGCAGACTCGCGATCCATCTTCTGAGCTGCAGCTCGAGGCGATCTGCGACGCCGGGATGCAACTCGGCGACATCGCCCTTTTCACCCGGATCATCTTGGAGTCGGTAGAGAGCGCGGGTTCCTGGCTGAACGGCGTCCCAAGGTTGGGCCGGATAGCCGTCAAGCCACAAGTAGAAGCTCCATTCGTCGTCGCGCAATGACCAGGAAGACCCGTGCCACCCGCTGAGAGCGGCATCGCGTATGCGATCGGCTTGCCCACGTGCGAGCGGGAGCAGGCTTTGCCCATGCGCGCCGGGCAACGGAGGCACACCGAGAAGGTCGCAGATGCTCGGCGCCAGATCGGGGCTCTGAGCAAAGGCGTCCACCACCGTGCCGGCTCGTTCGCCGCCGGGTAGCTTTATGAGGAAGGGCACGCGCGACATCTCGTCATAGGGCCATGGGCACGCTTTGCGAACGACTTGCCGCTCCCCCAGCGGCTCGCCGTGATCGCTCGTAAAGATTAGCAGCGTGTCATCCCACATGTCCAGCGCCTTGATGGCTTCCAGTAGCACGCCGATCCACTTGTCCACAAAGCTGACCTCACCGGCATAGAGCGCCGCCACATGCTGCATCTCTTCTGGCGTGAGATAGCCTCCCACCGGCCCTGGAATCGGGTCGATCAAGACTTGCCCCGCATAGTCGGGATCATAGAGCGTATCGAACGGGGCGGGCGGGTCCCACGGCTCGTGCGGGTCGAACAGGTCCACCCACAGGAAGAGGTCGGGGCGATCCTGGTTGCGCTCCAGCCATGCGATAGCGGCTTCCACCACCTGAGGCGCAAACCAATCCCGCTCACTCTGTCGCACTTGGATGTTGCGCAGGTACTGACGAAAGCGAGGCCGCCATAGGTCGTCGATCTTGGGATCGCCTCGATAGCGGTGAAACTGCTCGTCATCAATGGGCCGTAATGGCTCCATCAGCCACGGGTCGTACTCTTGCCCGCGGATGAACTGGACATGGTCAAAGCCTCTGCTGAAGGTCATGCCGGGCTTGTGCATGTGATAGGTGTCGGTCACGAGGGCAGTGGCACAGCCTTGATCCCATAGATGTTCGGCTAACAAGGGATCGCCCGGCTCTGGCGATTGCCAGAAGCGGAAGGGCAAGGTGTACCGCCCTGTAAAATAGGCCTGGCGAGCGGGCAATGTGGGCAGGCCCTCGACGTAAAAGCGTGAGAAACGCACAGCCTGCTGGGCCAAGCCATCCAGGTTGGGTGTGTGGATCCAGTCGTTGTCGTTGGCGCCCAGGTGGTCATAGCGGAAGCTATCGGCTATAATGACAATGACGCGCATGGCTTGGCACCTCCGTCCTGCTCAAGATCGTCTCGGAGCCCCTGTGAACCAACGCGCATCCTAGCATGCTCGTTCGTCATCGACAACCTCCCCTCGCGGGGTCAGCGTGCCGTAGTGAAAGGAAGCAGTTACGTGAACCAGCCCAACATCATCCTAATCCTCATCGACGATCTGGGGTGGCGTGATCTAGGGTGTTACGGCAGTACGTTCTACGAGACGCCACACCTGGACCGACTGCGTGCCCAGGGGATGCGCTTCACCGACGCCTATGCGGCTTGCCCCGTCTGTTCGCCCACGCGTGCCAGCCTGCTAACCGGGCGCTATCCGGCTCGCGTCGGCGTCACGGATTGGATCGGTGGCCATTCCAGCGGGCGCCTCCTAGAGGTCCCCTACACCGATCACCTTCCTCTCACGGAAACGTGCTTGGCTCGCCCTCTGAAGGAAGCTGGGTACGCCACCTGGCACGTGGGCAAGTGGCACCTGGGGGCAGAGCCCTACTTCCCTGAGCAACATGGATTCGATGTGAACGTGGCCGGCTGCGACTGGGGCGCGCCCGCGAATGGCTATTTTAGCCCCTGGGGGCTCCCCACCATGAGCGATAGCCCTGAGGGGACCTACTTGACGGATAGGCTGACCGATGAGGCCATCGCGCTGATTCGGCACAACGATGGCAGGCCCTTTTTCCTGAACCTCTGGTACTATACAGTGCACACGCCGATTCAGGCCAAGCCCGAGAAGATTGCCAAGTATGAGCAAAAGGCCGAGGCCCTTGGGTTGGACCAGATGCAGGCATTCGAGGAAGGCGAGCACTTTCCTTGCGAGCACAAAAAGCATCTGCGGGTCAGGCGCCGCCTGATCCAATCGGATCCCGCGTACGCCGCGATGGTCGAGAGCCTCGATGAGAACGTGGGACGGTTGCTCGCTGCCCTCGACGAGCTTGGGATTGCGGATGACACCCTGGTCCTCTTCACTTCCGACAATGGCGGGCTGGCGACCTCGGAGGGATCGCCCACCTGCAACGCCCCGCTCTCGGAGGGCAAGGGTTGGATGTACGAGGGCGGCACCCGCGAGCCGTGGATCGTGCGCTGGCCTGGGGTCGTCGCGCCGGGGAGCGAATGCCGCGTCCCTGTCAGCAGCCCCGATGTCTATCCTACCGTCCTTGAGGCCGCGGGTCTAGATCCCCTTCCGCAGCAGCATGTGGACGGGGTTAGCTTGATGGGCCTGCTTACCGGTGCGGATGCCCTGGATCGCGACGCCATCTACTGGCACTATCCGCACTATGGCAACCAGGGAGGCACGCCAGGTTCATCCATTCGTGCGGGCGACCTCAAGTTGATCGAGTTTTATGAGGACAATCGCCTTGAGCTGTACGATCTGCGAGCCGATCTGAGTGAGGAACACAACCTAGCCCTGGAACGCCCCAAGTTGGCGGGGGAGCTGCACCGCATGCTCGTTGCTTGGCGCGAGGACGTGCAGGCCATCATCCCTCAGCCCAACCCGAACTGGTCTCCCGACTGATACAGCATGCCGTGCCCTATCGCTACTTTCCGTAGCGCTCCCAATGTGCGCTGAAGAGCGCTTCCTCGTCTGGCGCCACGGGCTCGATGGGCATGGCCACCCACGTCACGTTGAGGAAATGCTTCCAGTGGATGTTCTCGGTCGTGATGTTCCCGCCCCATGTGCCGCAGCCGAGGGTCATGCTGAATGGCATGCCGTTGTCATAGTTGCCGCTGTTGGCGTAGCATTGAGGCTGGCGCACCATGATGCGGCTGACCCGTGCCTTTTCCGCCAGCGCCAGGATGCGATCGCGACGCGTGGTATGGATGCCGCAGGAATGCCCCGGCCCGTTGTAGCCTGTGATGCGTTGGACCAGGTCAACCGCCTCGTCGAACTCGCTGTAGCGCCAGAGCGTAAGCACGGGAGAAAGCTTCTCCCCGCAAAAGGGATCCTCTTGGCCAACGGCCTTGCCGACGACCATCAGGAAGGTCGTGCCCTTGGGGACGTCGAGCTCGCCGAGCTTGGCGATCTTGGCGACGGGCTGCGCGACAATGGCCTTGTTCAGGTGGACGCCGTCTGGCCACAGCGTCTTCTGGAGCTTCTTTCTGCCCTCCGCATGGCAGAGAAAGCCGCCGTGAGACGAGAGCGCCGCGATCATGTCGTCCCAGATGCTCTCGTGGATCACGGCCGAGTTCTCGCACGAGCAGGAGGTCGCGTTGTCGAACACCTTGCTCAGATAGATCTTGTGCGCGGCGTCTTCCACGTTGGCGGTCTCGTCCACGATGGTGACCACGTTGCCCGTGCCGACGCCGTAGGCAGGTGTGCCGCTCGAGTAGGCCGCCTTGACCATGCCCGAGCCGCCCGTAGCCACCACCAGGTCCACTGCGGCCATCAGGTCCTGCGAGAGTTGCACGCTTGGCTCTTCGATGGACTGCGCCAGGTCTTCCGGCGCTCCAACCTCACGCAAGCCATCACGGATGAACTTGGTTGTGAGGGCGGCGCTGCGCTTGGCGCGAGGGTGCGGCGCAAAGATCACCGCGTTCCGCGTCTTGAGGATCGGCAGCGCGTTGCCGGCCGGCGTGGACGTCGGGTTGGTGACCGGCGTGAGCGCACCAATCACCCCCACGGGCTTGGCCAGCTTGATGAGCCCCCTGGCAGGGTCCTCCTCGATGATGCCCACGGTCTTGACGCCAGCCAGATCGCGCAGGGTGCCCAGCGTCTTTTTCCGATGCTTGAGCAGCTTGTCCTCATAGACGCCCATGCCCGTCTCTTCGTAGGCCAAGCGCGCGCAAGCGACCGCATTCTCTTCCTTGTACAGATGCCACCCGACCGACGCCACCATGGCATCCACGCGGTCTTGGGGCCAGAACTCGATGGCGGCTTGCGCCTCCCTTGCTTTGGCCAACATCTGGTTCAATGGATCAGCCATGGTTGCTCCTTGCGTGATCTGTTCTCGGTTGCGACAGGTGCCTACTGCGTGGCTGTGACGCCACCATCCACAAAGATGTTTTGGCCGGTGATAAAGGACGAGGCATCCGAGGCTAGGAAGAGCGCGATGCCGGCCAGGTCCTGCGTCTCGCAGACGCGGCCCATGGGGATGCGCTCCACTAGGGCGCCGTAGAACTCGGGGTCGTTGAGGTATTCGGTCACCAGCGGCGTGCGGGTGAACGTGGGCGCGATGCCGTTGACGCGGATTTGGTACTTGGCCCATTCGGTGGCGAGCTGCTTGATGAGAAGCGCTAGGCCGCCCTTGCTGGCAACATAGCTTGCATAGCCGCGCCTGATGCCCAGCCCGCTGCGGACGGACGTGACGTGGATGATGCTGCCGCCCTCACCGCGTGCGATCATCGACCGCGCGGCGGCCTGCGACAGGATGAACCCGCCCTTGAGGTTGACGGCGAGCACCTTGTCCCAACTCGCCATGTCGTACTCTTCGGCCGGCTTTTCGATGTGGATGCCTGCCGCATTGATCATCACATCCAGCGGACCTAGAGCCGCCTCGGCCTGAGCGACGGCCTGGGCGGTCGAGTCTGCATCGGTGATGTTGACTGCCACGCTGGTGGCAGTAGCTCCCCCGTCGGTCAGCTCTTGGGCGATCTTGCCAGCCGCCTCGGGTGAGAGGTCCGCGACAGCGACCTTGGCGCCATAGTCGGCGCACGCGCGTGCCATCTCCGCGCCGATGGCGCCTCCACCGCCACCCAAAAACACGACCTTGTTTTCCAGGCTGAACAGCCTCTTGTATGTCATCGCCTCCATCCTTGGGCTATGATTCGAGGACGTTCCAACCGATCTCGGCGAACTGGGTAAGCGTGCGTTGCGTCGCGCCGTAGGTGATAAACTCCTCTGGCGTCATCCCATCCGGCTCGTATGCTCTACGGAAATCGGGAATCGTCTCCAGGCGGGCGACGACGTCCCCTGGCACTGGATTGTCGATGCCGAGCTCCCTGGGCACGCCCGGCTGGAACAGCAACGTCTGTGTCTTGGGATGAATCGACATGATCATCTCCGAGCCGGCCAGCTCGGTGATGTGGTAGGTTCCGCGTTGCGCCGCGATGAGGAGCTTGGCCTCATAGCCGCGCTCCTGGTAGATGGCATAGGCGCGCTTGGTCACGGCGAGGCCCGCCCAGCGGATGTCCTGCTCGCTCACCGAGGCGCCCTGATCGTGGGCCACGTCTCGGAGATAGTCGTCCAGTCGGCCGATCATGATGACCGAGAAGCAGTGACCTGGAGTTACGCCGGCCTCGCGAGCGCGCGCGATGCCTGCCCGGTATCTCTCCGCAACGGCCAGCACTTGCGGCACCGTAAAGCTCACCGTGGCGGTGATGGTAATGCCCTCGGCGATGCAGTCCTCCAGCACGTCCAGGCCCGCCGCCGTGACCGGCAGCTTGACGGCTATGTTCGGCGCAAAGGAGGCGAAACGGCGCGCCATGCTCAGCATGACCTCGCGGTCGCCGGCCTTGCTTGGGTTCACCTGGGCGCACACATAGCCCTCAGCGCCTTCGGTGCGCTCGTAGGCCGGCTCGAGCTCGTGCGCGCAATGGGTCACCACGATGCGCACGCGCTCCTCGGCCAGCCTTTCAGGGGGCAGGTTGCCATCAAGGGCTTCGATCTCTTTCAGCCAGCCAGCGGGCTTGGTGGCAAGGGCTCGGGCGCTCAGCACCGGGTTCGTCGTCACGCCAGAGGCCAGCTGCTCCAACCCAATAGCAAGCTCGCCGGGTTCACCCGAGTCGTGCCACCAGGTGGTCGGCGTCTCGCGAACCAGCCACTGCAAATAGCTCTGCTGTGCCATCGTCTCGTCTCCCATCGTCTGTTCCGCGTTCTCAGAGCGACACGGGTTACGACGTCTTGTCCCACGGCACGCCGGTGGCCTGGAAGGCACGCTCGAGCCGATCATACGCGAGCTGCGCATGTGCCATGGGATCATAGTCCTCTCGTCGCTGGACCATCACACTGACTTCGGCCACGATGAACCCTGTGTAGCCAGCCGCGCCCATGGCTTGGAGATAGTGCTCAAAGTCAAAAGGGCCCTCGCCGGGTGTCATGAACTCGTGCTCGGGCCACAAGCCGCGCTGATCCTTCACATGGGTGTGCACGGCATAGGGCGCCATCACAGGGACGCACTCGTCGATGCCGATATCCATCACGTCCATGTGGCTGATATCGAAATTGAGCTTGACTGCGGGGTGCGCGACGGTGTCGAGCAGCCAGGTGGTCTTGTCGGGCAGATCGAGAGCGGTTCCCGAGTGTGGCTCTACCGCGAAAATGACGCCCTTGGCTTTGGCGTCATCGCCTAGCGCGGCTATGCGGCTCGCCAGCAGCTCTTTGCGGTCGTCCCACTCATCCGGAGTGCCGCCAACGAGGCTGACGACTATGGGGGGCTCGCCGGGTTGTGCCAGCTCGGCGGCGAGGTCCATTGAGGCGCGCAGGTAGGTCATGCTGGCCTCGGCAACGCTCTCATCCAGATCGCAAAGCGGCTGGTGCGCCGCGACAGCGGTCAGCACCATGCCCGTTTCCTCAAGCGTACGGGCAATGCGGGCGCGGTACGCGGCGTCGAGCGCCGATAGCTCGGTGTTCCAACCTTGCCGAACCGATAGCTCCACGCCCTGGTAGCCCATATCCGCCAAAGCGGGTAGCGACTCCTGAATCGGCACGTGTGGCATGCCCCAAAGACTGTATCCGATACGCATGGCGGTCCTTCCTGCTAGTTAAAAGCTCCAGCTCTGTGTGTCTTGGTCCGCCCAACCCAGTTCGGACAGCGCCTCGATGACGGGCACGTGATCGGCCTTCTGGTCTTCCAGCATGTCCACGATGGGCACGCCATACGGACACTGCTCCTCGCACTTGCGGCATCCAGTGCACGCCGAGAGCACCTCCAGTCGCCGGCGAAAGTGCCGCTCGAAGAGCTTGCGTGCGCCTGGGTGCCACGGATACGAAAGGAACGTCTCCAGCCCCAGGTTTCGGTACAGATTGTACCAGACATCATGGTAGATCATGGAAGGGATGTTGATCCCCTCTGGGCACGGCGAGCAAAAGCCCTCGCAGATGCGGCAGGTGATGGGATCGAGGCGAAGGCGGACCTCTTCGACACGTTTCTCCTCGTCTGCATTCAGCGCCAGTGACGGCCGCTCCAGCAGCCGCGCGTCGAGTTCGAGCTCTTCGAGCGAGCTCACGCCCGGAACCATGGTGTGGATAGGCTGATTGGCCAGCCATGGGATCGCCAGCTCAGCCGGCAACATCCCCACCGAAACGGGCTTCATCACCACCAGGCCCACGTCGTACTCGTTGGCTAGCGGAATGAGGCCGTCGAGGGCCTCGCGACGGACGATGTTCAGCGGAAAGATGACGACGTCCACCAGCCCCGTGCGAATGCCCGCCTCGAGCACCGTCAGGTCGCCGTGGCCGGCCATGCCGACGAAATGCACCTTGCCTTCGTCTCTTGCCTTGAGGACGCCCTCAAAGGCGCCGCCGGGAGCTAGATGCTCCAGGAGCATCTCGTGGGTGTAGGTGCGCAGAAAAAAGATGTCCACATAGTTGGTGCCCAGCTCGACAAGCTCCTCTTCGACGCGGCGCGCAACGCCTTTGGCGCCGGTCTCGCGGGTCTTGGTGGCGACAATACACTCCTCGCGATGCTCGCGCAGAAGAGGCGCCAGTTTGAGGTTGCTGTCGCCATAGCGACCATCGAAATAGTTGACGCCCAGCTCAAAGGCGCGCCGAAAGATACGTTCGCCCACCGGACGATCCAGCACCGCTAGATAGCCAGCGCCTACGCCCAGCAAAGAGACCTGCAGCTCTGTTCGGCCCAACCTTCGATATTGCAATGTGTACCTCGTTGTTGGGTGCTAGTTGCCCATCTCCAACTTGCCCTCACTGCGGAGGCGAGAGCCCCAGGCTTCCAGTGTTTCTCGCTCCTGAGGCGTCAGGCTGTCCCGTTCCACCAGGGCGCGGGCGATGCGTTCGTATACCGCTAGGTCCCGAAGGCCCATGATGGTCACGTCGACGCTAGGGTTCCCCAGCACATAGCGGTAGAAAGCCTCGGGTGGAGGCGCGTCCTCGGGCGCAAAGAGCTTGTCGTTACGGCCGGCGTTCATGATGATCACGCCCGTGTCATTCTGTTCCGCAATCGGGAAGACGAGCTCTTCGGCCTCACGATAGGCGGCATTGTACCAGCAGAGCACGGTATCGAACAGGCCGGTCTGTAGCGCAAGCCCTAGCTGCTCCCAGTTATGCCCGGTGATCCCGATAAAGCGCACCAGCCCCTCGTCGCGCGCACGCGTGGCGGCTTCCATCGCTCCGCCCGGCGCGAGGATCTGCTCGCGCGCCTCGGGCGTATTGACATAGTGCATCTGCCAGATGTCGACCCAGTCGGTGCGTAGGGCCCGCAAGCTGGCCTCTAGCTCCTCGCGAGCGTCTTGCGCATCGCGCTTGAGCGTCTTAGTGGCCAGCACGATGGCGTCCCGTCGGACCTGCAGGGCCTCGCCCACCTGCTCCTCGTCAAGCCCTTCCTTGTAGCCGCGGGCTGTGTCCAGATAGGTGATACCCAGGTCGAGCGCGGCGCGATAATCGTCAGCTCCTTCGCCATAGGCACCGCCGATGCCAAAGCGCGTCACAACGAGGCCGGTACGTCCGAGAACGGTGGTTGGTAAGGCGAGCATGGGCGCCTCCTGATCTGCCTACAGGCCCCAGTGCGCGTTGATGTCCGCCTCGTAGGTGGCTGCCGCCCCGGAGATGACGTCGTCGAGGCTCACCGGCGCGTTGGTCACGCCAGATTCGAGCGCGGCATAGCACACGGCCAGCGCCTGGCGCCCCACACTGCCATCCACCTCGGGCTGGCGGCCAGTGAGGACACAGTCCGCAAACTCGTGCAGCTCGATGGCCAGCAGCCCTCGATCGGCCGCTGGGAACGGAAGATCATACGACGCGAGCCGTTCGCCGCCAAAGAGCCTCGCCGTGATCTCGTCCAGGTGGTGTTCTGGGACTAGGGTAAGCAGCTCGTCGCCGGTGATGTCCTCGGCATCGCCACGTCGCACCACGGGCGAACGCCCGGAGCGAGCGCCACCTGGTCGGAGGGAGCCGTCGCTGCCAAAGATGGCCCCTTGCCCAAATCCCTGGCCATGGGCGGCATAGCAGGCCGTCCACTGCCCCTGGGCTCCGCTCTGGAAGTCGAGCACGGCCATGAGCGAGTCCTCAGCCGTGGCCTCGATCTGCTCGGGGATGCTAGCGGCCCAGCGGGCATAGAACCCGGTCAGGTTGCCGCCATCTGGGGCGCGGTAACGGATGGGTTCCCAGCGCTGCGTGCGCGCATACACCTGCTGAACGGGTCCCATGTAGTATTGCATCAGGTCCGCGTTGTGGACGCCCGCATCGAGAAGGATCCCGCCCACGTTGCGGTCATGACGCCAAGGCAGGATGATGATCCGGTTGCCGCTGCCCGCGCTGATGTCATACAGCATGCGCGGCGTCCCGATGGCTCCGGCGTCCAGCAGTGCTTTGTTGAGGCGGCACATGGGATCGCGCCGGTAGTTCTCGGCCACGCTGAGCAGCCGGTTGGCCTTTGTTGAGGCGGCCACCATCTGATTGGCTGCGCGCATGGTGACGGCCAGCGGCTTTTCGCTGAGGACGTGGAGTCCGAGCTCGAACGCGGCCGTGGCTACGCGGTGGTGGCTCGCCACGTCGGTGGTGATATCTATGCCTTGGAGGTCCGGTTGCTCTTGGACCATGGTTGCCATGTCGGCATAGACGCGCGGCCGGTAGCCGAGGAGCTCCTGTACGTCGTCGGCCAGCGCTTTGGCATTCTCGAGCCGAAGATCACAAACGGCCGAGAGGGTGATGTTGCTGATGCCGGTGTCTTTCAGAGCCTTGAGCCCCAGAAGATGGCGTCCCCCCATTCCTCCACAGCCCACGATTGCCAGCGGCAGTCTCTCCACGCTGCTATCCTCGCATCCTGCTATGCTTCGATGATGGCTACCGCACGAATCGGCGCCGCCGTCGCGCCACGGAATCTCACTGGAAAGGCTGAGACGGTAAAGCCAAAGGGCACCGGAATCTGATCCAGGTTGATGAGGTTTTCGATGTGATAGTACTCGCGCTCGCGCATGACGCGATGGGCTTCCCAGAGCTTCATCCGCTTCCACATGTACTCGACCGGCGGGTCAAACCCGATGGCATCGATGCCGATGAGCTTGACGCCTTGGTCCACCAACCAGAGCGTGCCCTCACGGGTCATGCCTGGGTGATCGGTCAGGTAGCGCTTCTCATCGCGGAACTTGCTTGCGTCGGTGCGGATCAGGACGATGTCCAGTGGCTTGATCTGGTAGTCGATGCGCTCCAGCGCAGCCTCTAGATCGGGCACCGTGATCTCGTCGCCAGGGCCCTTGTCGGTCAGGTCTAGCACCACGCCATCGCCAAAGCAGTATTCGATGGGGATGGCCTCGGTGCCGCCCGGAGCGGCCGGGTTGGCGTGCCACCAGGAATCCATATGCGTTCCCACGTGGTCGCCCATGACGATGATGCCAGTGTTGCAGTGGTCGATGCCTACCTTGTCGGTCCCGGTAATCTTGGCATATTCCTTATGATCATATACCTGCGAGATAAAGGGCGGCGTGACGCCGGGGTACACTACCATCCCTTTGTGCACTTCCATGCTAAGGTCGATGAA
>JBNGEB010000005.1:0-32096 GCA_049975585.1 Anaerolineae bacterium | reverse complement strand
GTGTCCAACGCCGTGCGACGCGCTCGGTCTGGCCTCCAGGACCCCAATCGGCCCATCGGGAGCTTTATCTTTCTCGGGCCGACGGGCGTAGGCAAGACAGAATTGGCGCGCGCTCTGGCCGAGTTTCTCTTTGACGACGAGGATGCCATGGTGCGGCTCGATATGAGCGAGTACCAGGAGCGGCATACGGTCGCGCGCATGATTGGTGCGCCGCCAGGGTATGTCGGGTATGACGAGGGCGGCCAGTTGACCGAGGCCGTCCGGCGCCGTCCCTATTCGGTCGTTCTGCTGGACGAGATCGAGAAGGCGCACACGGAGGTCTTTAACGTCCTACTCCAGATCCTGGACGATGGCCGGCTGACCGATGGCAAGGGCCGAACCGTGAACTTTCGCAACACGGTGATCATTATGACATCCAACATCGGCAGCCAGTGGATCAGCAGCGCGAGCGATCCGGATGAGCCCGAGGTGCGAGATAGGGTGATGCGAGCCCTCCGCGAGCGCTTCCGTCCCGAGTTCCTGAACCGTGTGGATGAGATCATCCTCTTCCACTCGCTGACGCGAGAGCACCTGCTCAAGATCGTCGATATCCAGCTCCGGCGTCTGTCCGAGTTGCTGGCACAACAGCAGATCGAGTTGGAGGTGACGCCTGCGGCCAAGGCGCAGTTGGCGGAGGAGGGGTACGATCGAACCTACGGGGCTCGTCCGCTGAAGCGCGTAATCCAGCGGCGCCTTCAGGACCCCCTAGCTATGGAGCTACTCCAGGGTCGCTTCCGCGCGGGTGATACCGTTCTGGTGGATGTCGAGGATGGGGGGTACCGTTTTGTGCCTGCGCATGAACTGGCGGCGGTAGAATCCGAATAGCGGCCCCATTGACATCGTTCGTAGATGGGGTAGCCGTTGCAGCGTTTTGCTCGAGAGACAGCTCCTCGGTATAGTGAACGTGTGACATGCGTATGGCCGTTGGTTGGAAGGCGCCGGGCTATGTGCATGAACGAGAGGTTGCTCAAGGCTCAGCAAGGGGCCATTTGAGAGAGCATGGCCTCGTGTCGACATTCGAAGGTTGTGACAATCCAGCGCAGGAGACGCTGCGATGCGCGTACGAGAATGCGTTGCAGGAGCAAGGCGTGTTGTAGGTTGAGCTTATCGCAGGGGCGCTCTCGCTCGCATTCATCCGACGGTTGTGTGACACAGGAACGCGCCAAGGATGTTTTGGATCGATTTAACTCCTCCTCGGAGTAGAGGTGCCTTGTAGATATCGTCTAGAGAGCATCACACGCGTGATCTTGGAGAGTAGATAAACTATGTCTGACGACGAATACCGAATAGACAATTTCAGCAAGCAGGCGCAGAGTGCGCTAGAGCTCGCGTTTCAGAAAGCGCAGCAGTATCGTCAGTCTCCCCTGGACGTCGAGCATATCGTTCTAGCACTCTTTGAGCGTCCAGACGAGGTCTTGGCCGAAGTGTTCGACATCCTGGCCGTGAACGCCTCGGTTGTGGCCAGTCGCGTAGCGAAACTGCTGCGCGGCGAACACTCGTCATCGTTACCCCCTGGAGGTGTCGGGAACGTTGCTCATCCGGTTACTCCCCAGGCGTACAGAGCCCTCAGGCTAGCCAACAAAGAGGTGGAGCAATTGGGAGATCGGATTGTGTCAACAGAGCACCTGTTGCTCGCGATCATCTCCCAACAGGGCGCCGTTGTACGGATCCTGTCGGACGAAGGGGTGACGCGTGAGCGTGTTGTGGATGCCCTGAGTCAGGTGGATCGGTCGTCGGTGCAGGGCTCGTCACAGAAAGCTTCGCGCGGAAGCCGCCGCTTCAAGACGCTGGAGAAATACAGTCGTGATCTCACCGAGCTGGCGAGTGAAGGGAAACTGGATCCAGTCATCGGGCGGGATGTGGAGATACAACGCGTCTTGCAGGTGCTTTCGCGCCGTACCAAGAACAACCCCGTGCTTATCGGCGAAGCCGGCGTTGGCAAGACGGCCATCGTTGAGGGATTAGCGCAGGCCATCGCCGAGGGAGACGTCCCAGAGCCGCTCATGAACAAGCGGATCGTGTCACTCATGCTGGGCGCGATGGTTGCAGGATCGCGGTTCCGGGGCGAGTTTGAGGAGCGCCTGCAAGCTACACTAGACGAGATCAGCCAGGCACAGGGCGAGATCATCCTTTTCATCGACGAGCTTCATACCGTGGCTGGCGCGGGTGGCGCGCAGGGAGCCATCGACGCTTCGAGCATGATGAAACCCGCTCTGGCGCGCGGGGAACTTTGGTGCATAGGTGCCACGACGCTCGATGAGTATCGGCAGCATATCGAGACCGACAGTGCCCTTGAGCGCCGGTTTGCTCCTATCTATGTCGAGGAACCCTCTCTTGAGGAAACGATAGCGATGCTCAAGGGCTTGCGTTCGCGCTACGAGGAGCATCATCACGTGCGGATCACCGACGACGCGCTTGAAGCGGCGGCGCAGCTCTCGGATCGCTATGTGAAGGACCGTCATCTGCCCGACAAAGCCATCGATCTGATGGATGAGGCGGGCTCCAGGCTGCGCATTCGCATGTTCAGCCTGCCTGACGAGCTCAAGGCTCTAAGGAAACGCTTGATCAATCTGGCGCAGGAGGAGGAGCAGGCTGCGGAGGAAGGCGATTACCGTCGCAAGGCGGAGATCACGACCGCCCGCCTGCGCCTCGAACAGGATTTCCGAGAGCAGCGCGAGGCATGGCAACGCGAGCAGGACCTGGACGAAGTTGTCGATGTGGACGAGATCGCCGAGATCGTGTCTATGTGGACCGGCATCCCCGTTGCGCGTCTCCAGAAGACAGAGACGACGCGCCTTCTGGAAATGGAGGAGGCTCTCAGCAAGCGGGTCGTCGGCCAGAAAGAGGCCATCGAGGCAGTGTCCGATGCTATCCGGAGAGCGCGTTCCGGGCTAAAGGATCCGCGGCGGCCCATTGGCAGCTTTATCTTTCTCGGGTCTAGCGGCGTGGGCAAGACCGAGCTTGCCAAGGCGCTGGCCGAGTTCCTCTTTGACGACGAGGACGCGTTGTTGTCCATCGATATGACCGAGTACGGCGAGCGACACACCGTGTCCCGCTTGGTGGGCTCACCTCCTGGGTATGTTGGCTACGACGAAGGGGGCCAGCTTACCGAGGCCGTGCGGAGGCGGCCATATCGCGTGATCCTGTTCGATGAGATCGAAAAGGCGCATCCCGATGTGTGGAATGCCCTCATGCAGATCCTGGAAGAGGGGCGCTTGACCGATGGTCACGGTCGCACCGTGGACTTTCGCAACGCGGTTGTGATCATGACCTCCAACATTGGCACGCGCTTTGCCGCGCGGAGAGCGGGAGTTCTTGGCTTTCGCACTCTGGCCGACGAGGGCGAGGAGCGGGAGCGCTACGAGGACGAACTTTCGGAGGCTCTGAAAAAGACGTTCAGGCCCGAGTTCCTGAACCGCGTGGATGAGGTGATCATCTTTAACGAGCTTGACCACGATGATATAATCGCTATCGTGCAGCTCCAGATGGAAGAGATCCGAGAGCGGTTGAATGAGCAGGGCCTCTCGGTGATCCTCAGCGAGGAGGCCAAGAGCTGGCTGGCAAAGCGCGGCTATGATCCGCAGTTCGGGGCGAGGCCCGTGCGTCGCGTGCTGCAACGCTACGTGGAGAGTCCACTCTCGAGGCGCTTGCTGGCAGGCGAGTTCGAGGCTGGCGATATTATCCAGATCGACGTGAACGCAGACGAGGATGCCCTAGAGTTCTCCCGACGACAGGATGACGACCTAAGGCCGGCAGAGCTTGAGGAGGTCGTTGTTGGCTGATGGGCGTAGGTCCTCCGCGGACCTAAAGCAGGCAAGTGACGTTGGAAAGAAAGCGGCTCTGGAGGGGCTACCCTCCGAGGCCACGTCTGCATATGGCGAGCTTCTTGCGGACGGGCGGTTGGGCGATGCGCCATCTGCGCTGCTGAAAGCCTACGAGCGCATCGTGGCGTCGCTCGAGAGCGGTGGCACGCTCTACCTTTGCGGCAACGGCGGAAGCATGGCCGATGCGCTGCACATTTCGGGTGAGCTTCTAAAGTCCTTTGCCCTGCCGCGGCCAGTACCAGCCAGCTTGTCTTCGCGGTTGGCGAATCTCCCGCACGGCGACGATCTGGCCAAGCACCTGCAACGTGGACTGCGAGTGCACGTGCTCGGCGCGAATCCTGCCCTGGCTTCGGCTGTCGCCAATGATGTTTCTCTGCGAGGCATGGTGTTAGCTCAGGAGCTGTACGCGCTGGGTCGCGCAGGAGATGTGCTGCTCGCACTGAGTACAAGCGGCTCATCGCTGAACGTGCTGCGCGCCGTGGCTCTGGCCAGGGCGCTGGGCGTGACAGCCATCGGGCTCACAGGCCGTGCGCCTAATCCTTTGTCGGATCTAGCTGACATCGCTGTGAACGTCCCGCGCGACCGCACAGACGAGGTGCAGGAACTGCACCAGGTACTCTACCATAGGCTCTGCCTGATGCTGGAGGCCTATTTTGTGGCGCGCTGGTCCGAGGCCTGACTGTGCAGCCTATCGAGATTGACGACGCTGTCCGGCGTCTCTCCGCGCAGGACCTGCATGGCGATTTCGCAGGTCATTCGGTACAGGGCCTCGCGAGCCTGCGGTGAATACGCGGCGATGTGAGGTGTGAGGATTGCGTTGTCGAGCGTCAAGAGAGGCGAATCCTCTGGTAGCGGCTCCTGCTCAAAGACGTCCAATCCAGCGGCCCAGAGCCGTCCCGTGCGAAGGGCTTCGACGAGTGCGGCTTGGTGCACGATGGGGCCCCGGGCCGTATTGATGAGGATGGCGCCTTGGTGTAGCTGCTGAAATGCCCTTGTATCCAGCATATGATGCGTTTCCTCGGTCAGTGGGCAGTGGATGGTGACGATCTCGGACTCGGCCAGCAGCGTCTCCCAGGGGACGAGCCGAGCGCCAAAGCGCGATGCGCGCTCTTGGGTGATATAAGGGTCGTAGGCCAGGAGGTTTGGTTTCCAGCCCGATAGACGTCTTGCCACCGTGCTTCCGATGCGTCCAAGGCCGACGATGCCGATGGTGGCGCCCTCGAGCCTACGCTTGGCCCCGAGCGCGCGACGACGGTGAGGGGTGCCGCGGACGGCCTCTTCACCTCGCGGGATGACGCGGAGGGCAGCCAAGAGCAAGGCTATAGCATGATCGGCCACTTCGGCCGTGCAATAGCCGGGCACGTTGCACACCATGATGCCGTGTCTCGTGGCCGCATCGCAATCGACGCTATCATAGCCCGCGCCCATGCGGACGATGCAGCGGCATCGCTTCAGCTTGGGGATGACGTCGGCATCGAGCAGCGGTCGCACGCTCTGTATGAGAACGACGTCGGCGTCTGATGCCACGGCAATGGCGTGCTCGCGTGATGAGGCCTGGTGCGCTTCCCAGATTGCCCCGGCCTCTGCCAGCAGGGCGGCTTCGATACCTAGGGGCGGGAACAGCTCGGGATCGTACTCGAGTAGAACGACGCGAGGTTGACGCATGTTGGCAGGCCTTCCCTGTAGGCGCTCTTTGGCCCAGTGTAGAGAGAATGCCAGAGTTGGGCAACCTGAAGCGGGTCTCTGGGAGCGTGCATTGCCGTAGAGGCGGTTCGATGGTATACTTGCGCATCGTGCGTCTAGGACGTTTGTCCAGATTGCAGAGGGAGGAGGAGAGTGAGGGATCACATGCCAGTACCCGGAGTTGTGCTCGGAGAGCATGGCAGGGCCGCCATGCTGGAGGGCTTTACCTCCATGGGGCGGCTTCTCGCCATGACCCTCGGGCCGATCGCTGGCAAGATTGCCAATGACCGTCACCCCAACATGGCGCCCGAGCTTCTGACCGATGCGGCGACCATCGCCCGACGCATCATCCAGCTACCCGAGCGCGGCGAGGACGCCGGCGCGATGATGATGCGCCACCTGGTCTGGCGCATGCGGGAGGAGGTTGGTGACGGGAGCGCTACCGCCGCAGTGTTTGCTGATGCTCTGGCACGAGAGATGCAGCGGGTGATCGGCGCGGGGGCTAATGCTATGATGGTCAGACGCGGAGTTGAGCTGGCCATCGATGCGGCGGTTGAGGCCTTGGATGCCATGGCGATCCCCCTGGATACGCAGGAGAGGATCGCTGCCGTGGCGACGGCTGCTACGGGTGATGCCGAGATCGGGGAGATCCTGGGCGAGATGTATGACGTCCTGGGTCCCAATGCGAACATTATCATCACCGGTTATATCGCCACTTACCATGATCGTGCCTATCATGAGGGGGCGCGGTTCAAGGGAAGCTATGTTTCGCCCTACCTGATCACGGACACGGCACGCCGTGTGGCGGTCCTTGAGAATGTACACGTCCTCGTGACTGATCAGATCATCGAGACGGCTGAGAGCGTGTCCAAGGTGCTCGATACCGTTGTCTCGCATGGCGGCAAGAGCGTCCTCATCGTCTGCAAGCGGATGGGCGACAAGGCCATTGGCGTGTTGACGGCGAACAACGACCGAGGCACGATCCAGTCCTGCGCGGCGACGCTCAAGGCGTATGGCGAAACGCGTGAGGATATCCTCAACGACATGGCTTTGCTGGTGGGCGGCGAGCCCATCATCAGCCCAAACGACTCGGGGCTACCGGATCTGTCTATTGATCTGTTTGGCAAAGCTGATCGCGTGCTCGTGGATCGCGAGCATATGGACATTGTGGGTGGCAAGGGTGATCGCGCCAAGATGAACGAGCGCGTCAAGGGGCTGCGTCGGCGTCTGCGCGAGGCGACGAACAACGCTGATCGTGAGTCGTTGCGTGAGCTGCTGGCTCACTTTTCCGCTGGCATTGGCGAGCTTCGCATTGGCGCGTTGACGGAAGATGACCGCAAGGCGCTGAAGGCGGTTGCCGAAGAGTCCATGAAGGCTGTCATGTGCGGCATGGAAGGCGGCGTGGTGCCCGGCGGCGGCGCGGCCTATCTCGCGGCTGTCCCCGCTGTGAAAGAGTTGGATCTGGATGGCGACATTGGCATCGGTGCCGAGATCGTGGGGCGCGTTCTCGAGGCTCCCATGCGTACCATCGCTGCCAATGCGGGTGAGCATCCTCCGATCGTGGTGGACGCGGCTCGTCGCGCCGGAGCGGGCTTTGGCTTTGACGCCCAGACCAAAGAGATCGCTGACATGGTGGGCAGAGGCATCCTTGATCCAGCGATGGTGGCCAAGCACGCGCTGCGGTTGGGAGCCAGCGGGGCGCTTATGCTCATGACCACCGATGCGCTGGTGTTGCATCGCAAACCCAAGGAGGAGTACAAACCATGAGCGTTGCCCAAGACGCAAAGGCACCGAACACTGACGCAACATGGACCAAGCTGGGCCCTATTGCGCCAGGGGGAACGGTGTTTGGCGTGGCAGTGTCGCCGCTGCCGGACATCAAGCGTTTCTGGATCGCCACCGGCTGTGGCGTATTTGTGTCCGATGATAAAGGCGAGACCTGGGGACAGGTGCTCAATGGCCTGGCGACGCCGCTGCTCAGCGCCTTGACCGTCGCTCCGAACGGAGCGCTTCTCGCCGGGGCACTCGACGGCGGCTTGTTTGCCTCGTTTGACTATGGCGTGACGTGGGAGCCGGGGCGTGTTGCGCCCGAGTTCCTGGCGCCTGTGACGGCCCTGGCAATGTCGCCCAACTTTGCCAAGGATGGCTCGGCCTTTGCGGCGACGGACGGGGCCGGCTTGCTGGCTTCTCGGAGCTCGGGCCGAAAGTGGGAGGACAGCGGCTTTGGCCTCGGCGACGACGTCGTCTGGGCTCTGGCCGTGACCGATGACTGGTCAGAGCGCGAGACGATGTTTGCCTCCACCAGTGAGGGTGTGTTTGTCTCGCATAACGGTGGTAGGGCCTGGCGCGAGACCGAGCTGCTCTTGGATGACGACATCATCAGTATGCTGTTGACGAGCCCGTCCTACAGCGACGACAAGACGGTTTGGGCAGCAACCGAGTCTGGTGCCCTGTACTGCTCGAAGAACGGAGGGCGGACCTGGGATCTGCTCGTAGGGCAGATTGGTGATGGTCCAATTAACGGCCTCTGGGCCCATCCCGAGTATGCGGAGAATGGACGGGTCGTTGCAGCGGTGGGCGCTCGGATCTGGCTGTCCGATGACGGTGGCGAGAGCTGGCGCGCAGGCCAAGAGCTACCCGGAGCTGTGCTAAGTCTTGGTGGCGATGGGGACGCACTGCTGGCGGGCCTGCACGCTGAAGGCATCTGGCTCTCGGCAGACGGTGGCGAGACGTGGACGGATCGCAGCGCCGCGTTGGCTGCGCGGGGATTTGCCAAGCTGGTAGCTATAGAGGACGCGGTCTATGCCCTCGGACCGCAAGAGGGTCTGTGGGCATCATCCGATCAGGGCGTGAGTTGGGCGCCCGTGGAAGGCTTGCCTGCCTACCAGGCGCTGACGGATCTGGCCATTGGTGACGCTATTCTACTCGCCGATCAGGGGAACGGCATCGTGCGCGGGTCCGACGGTGACTGGTCCCTCGTAAGTGATGTGCCCAATGTGCAATCGCTGCTATGGGTGCCGGGAACGCAAGATGCCTGGGCTGGCACGGGCGAGGGACGCTTGCTCAAGTCCGAGGACGGCGGCGTCACGTGGGACGAGGTGCCTTCTCCCTGCGAGGGGCAACCTGTGCTCTCGATGATAGCGTCGCCAAACTATACCGAGGATCACACGCTGCTGATGGGGACGTCCATTCCTGGCACCGGTCAGCGGGAGGCGCGTGTGGCACTGTGGCGTAGCACCAACCGGGGCGAGGACTGGCGGCAGTTGACGGCGCAGACGACGGATGCGCGCTGGTTGGATATCGCCTTGCCCGAAGATGATCCTGATGCCATCAACCACGTGGTGATGGTCACCGATACCTACTGCCTCCGGCCGCTTCTCCGGGCGAAGGATGTGTGGATTAGTACTACTGTGGATCCCAGGGGCGCCAACGCCCTGAGCGTGGTGGCCGTGGGTCCCGTGGACGCTGGCGGGGAACTGTACGTGGCCAGCGGCAATGGCGTTCACGCTTCCACCGATGGTGGACGTACGTGGCATCTCCATAGCGAAGGTCTCGAGGCACGCAGCTTTGTCAATCTGGCGGTGACGCCTGGATCTGACGGCCGAGCGCTGCTAGCACTGAGCCTCGGTGGGGTGCTGTATCGCCTTCCATTGGCTTAGGGGATGATAGTCGGCAGTGAGGGGAGGCGTTTCCTGAAAGGGATGCCTCCCCTTTGCCTTGAGAGAACGCCGGCGGACGGCCAGTGGATAGGTCGCGGGGCGGCATGAATCGGACGTACGTGGCGCTGGATCTCGAGCTCACCGGCCTGGATCCGGTGCGAGACGACATCATCGAGGTAGGCCTCGTCAAGTTCCGCGGCGATGAGGTCTTGGACCGGTTCAGCAGCCTGGTGCGAACGTCTCGGCGGCTTTCTCTCAAGATTGAGCGGATGGTTGGCATCACCCCGAGCGAGCTGCGCGCCGCACCGCCGTTTGAGGCCATCGAAGGTCGCATCACGCAACTGCTAGCTTCCTACCCCGTCGTGGGACATAGCGTCGATACGGACATCGCCTTTCTATCACGGTACGGCCTCTCTGCCCCCTCCCAGGTCATCGACACCTTTGAGCTGGCTTCCATCCTAGTGCCGGAGGCGCATCGCTATACGCTGTCGCACTTGGCCAAGCGCATGGGCATCGCGCATCCCAACGCGCATCGCGCTCTAGACGACGCCATGGCGGCCAAAGATCTGTTCCTCGCGTTGGTGGAGCGTCTTGAGAATTGGGATCTCGAGCTTGTCCGAGAGGTCGCCGGCTCTATCGAGGCCGACGCCTGGCCTCTCCAGAGGCTATTCGACGACGTGCTTCAGAGTGCCCCGTTGACCCGGCGGAAGGCAGGCGCTCGCCCCGGCAGCCCAGCCAAGTCGCGGGCCGCCGTGCGTGAACGTCCCCTCCAGCCGCGCGACACCGTCCAACCCCTGGATGTGGACGCCCTCACCCGGCTCTTTGAGTTTGATGGCCCCTTTGCCAGGACGATCAAGGGCTACGAGTACCGCCCCGAGCAGGTAGCCATGATGCAAGAGGTGGCGCGGGCCTTTAACGGCTCCTATCATCTCATGGTCGAGGCAGGCACGGGCGTGGGCAAGTCCCTAGCCTATCTGCTGCCCGCCGTCCAGTTCGCTGTGCAGAATGGCCACCGGGTGGTGATCTCGTCGAACACCATCAACTTGCAGGATCAAGTGGCGCAGAAGGATCTGCCCGATCTGCAGAGGGCGCTTGGCCTCGATTTCCGCGCTGCCGTGCTCAAGGGACGGGGCAATTATCTCTGTCAGCGGAGGCTACGGATCTTCCGCCGCTCGCGCCGCACCGACGCGAACGAGGCGCGCGTTCTGGCGAAGGTGCTCTACTGGCTCGGCCAGACCAAGACAGGCGACCAGAACGAGCTCCTCTTGGTGAACGAAGAGCGCCAGGTTTGGCGGCAGATCCAGTCGACTTCCGAGTCCTGCTTGGGGGACCGGTGTCCCTATCGAGCGAACGGTGAGTGCTTTTACTATCGAGCGCGAGCCCGGGCGGAGCGCGCCCATGTGCTCGTTGTTAACCACGCGCTGCTCTTAGCGGATCTGGGGCTGGAAAACCGTGTCTTGCCGCCATACGACTATTTGGTGATCGACGAAGCGCACCATCTTGAGGATCGCGCTACCGATCAGATGTCCATGAGGGTCGGTAGGCGCGAGATTGAGCTGTTCCTTGCCAGCGTTGGCACCGCGAGGCGGGGGAGGCCGAGAGGCATCGTGGGCCGCCTGCCGATGCTTTTCTTGGATGAGCAGGACCAAGCCTCGCGGGGAAAGCTGGCGTCTTTGCTTGAGAACATCGCGAGCCAGGCAGATCGCACGCGCAGTGCGGCCGCCGGCCTGTTCGAGTGCCTGGCTGGGTTCTTCAAGGAGCAGCGCGCTCTCGGTGGAAGCTATGATCAGGAGATCATGATCACCTCCGCAACCCGCATCCAGCCGGACTGGACGGACGTGGAGATTGCCTGGGAGAGCTACTCGGCGCCGATGAGTCGCGTCATTGAGGGGCTCGAAGAAGTAGCCCTCATGGCCGAGAACGCGGATATTCCAGAGGAGGATGAGGAGCGACAGGATCTCCTGCAGGAGCTCAAGATGCTGCTTGGACGAGGGCATGACTTGGTGCGAGCCGTGGACGAGATCGTGATAGACCCTACCGATAACGGCATCTACTGGGTGACGATCTCGCGGCGCGATGGGGAGATGACGCTAGCGAGGGCGCCGCTTTGCGTATCGCGTATCCTGAGCGAATCGCTCTTTCACGCGAAACAATCGGTGATTCTCACCTCGGCGACGCTACGGACGGGGGGCAGCTTCCGCTACATCGAGGATCGCATCGGCATCAAAGAGCCCGAGGAGCTAGCGGTGGGCTCCCCCTTTAACTACAAATCGGCAGTGCTGCTCTATGTGCCTAGCGACATCCCCGAGCCAAACGAGCAGGGATACCAGCAGGCAGTAGAACGCGCCATCGTTGATCTCTGCCAGGCAACCGAGGGGCGTGCCTTGGTGCTGTTCACCTCCATCAGCCAGCTTCGCAACACCTACTATGACGTGCGGCACGAGTTCGAGCGATCCGATCTCCTGCTTTTGGGCCAAGGTATAGACGGCTCGCGTCGCCATCTGCTGGACACCTTTCGTACCTCGGAGAGGGCGGTGCTCTTTGGCACGCGCAGCTTCTGGGAGGGCGTCGACGTGGTGGGCGAGGCCCTGAGCTGCCTCATCATTACTCGATTGCCCTTTGCCGTGCCGACCGATCCGGTGTTCTATGCTCGTGCCAAGACCTTCGATGATCCCTTCAACCAATATCAGGTCCCCGATGCAATCTTGCGTTTGCGGCAGGGATTTGGGCGTCTCATCCGATCGAAGGACGACTATGGCGTGGTCGCCGTGCTGGATCGGCGCCTCCTGACCAAGCAATATGGGGCGACCATGCTGCGATCGCTGCCTGTCTGTACGGCGCGCAAGGGACCCATCGCATCGCTTCCTGGCGTGGCGAGGGCCTGGCTTGATCCCACTCTGCGTGCCAAGAACAAAAGTTCTACGGACTCGCGAGCGTGGTTTGGCCGAGGCGTCCACTCGCGCTAGAATAACTTGTCACTTGTTGCAGAACGACATCAGGAGTTCGGCATGATTACAGTCACGCAGCTTCGCAAGGGCGTCACCTTTGAGGATGACGGGCAGCTCTGGAAGGTGCTCGAGTATGATCACTACAAGCCCGGCCGCGGCAAGGCGATCATCCGCACCAAGCTCCTCAATCTGCGCACCGGAACCATCGTCAACAGAAACTTTCTTTCGGGGGACAAGGTGCAGGATGTGAGGCTGGACCACCGCACGGTGCAGTTCATGTACACCGATGGTGAGTTCTACCATTTCATGGACACCGAGACTTATGAGCAGCCTGCATTGCCCAAGGAAGTGCTCGGCGATGCGATCCCGTATCTCAAAGAGGGCACCACCCTGGAGCTGGAGCTCTATGAGGGGGAGCCTCTGGATATCGAGCTGCCCATCACGGTGGACCTCAAGGTGGTGGACGCCCCGCCTGGCTATGCCGGCGATACGGCAACTGGCGCGACCAAGGAGGTCGAGTTGGAGACTGGCTTGCGTCTCCAAGTACCGCTCTTTGTCGAAGAGGGGGATGTTCTGCGCGTGGATACACGTTCAGGGGAGTACCTAACGCGCGTCTAGGGACGGCGCACTTGGTGGATGCGGATTGCCAAGGATTGTTCCATCTGTTATAATCGCTTTGTACAATCAGGCCACGGACGGAGGCGTCTCCTCAATGCTGTAAGCGGCGTACGGGGGGCGTTTTCGCTTTTGGTGACTTAGAATCGCTTCGGTGGCCTCGCGTTGTTGTGCTGCCTGGGAGGTATCTGATGCCTGCGATCATCGTGATCGGTGCCCAGTGGGGCGATGAAGGCAAAGGGAAGATCGTCGATCATTTGGCCGAGCGTGCCCAGATGGTGGTGCGCTACCAGGGCGGCAACAACGCCGGCCATACCGTGGTGATTGGTGATACGGTCCTCAAGCTGCACCAGGTGCCGGCTGGCATCATCCGCGAGGGTGTCGCGGCGGTGCTTGGCAACGGCATGGTCATCAATCCCCCGGCCCTGGTGGAGGAGCTGGATCGGATCGCCTCCAAGGGGATCGTCATCGGCAACTTGAGCATCTCGGACAAGGCGCATGTGGTGATGCCCTACCATTCCATGCTGGATGGGCTAGAGGAACGCCTACGGGGCAAAGGGTCGTTGGGAACGACCAAGAAGGGCATTGGGCCCGCCTACACAGACAAGTATGCGCGCCGTGGCCTTCGCATGCGCGACTTGGTCGAACCTGCACGTTTCCGCAGCAAGCTGGAAGCGGCTCTCGCCTATGTGAACCGGCTGTTGGTGGACGTCTTTGGCGAGGAGCCGTGCTCTGCGGATGAGATCGTCGCCGAATACCAGCCCGCGATTGACCGCATTGCGCCATGGGTAACGGATACATCCCTGGTGATCAACGAGTCGCTGGCGCGTGGTGAGAACGTCCTCCTAGAGGGCGCCCAAGCGACCATGCTCGATATCGACTTTGGTACGTATCCATTTGTGACGTCCTCGTCGCCCACATCTGGAGGGGCTTGCCAGGGGGCTGGTATGAGCCCCGTACACGTCAAAGAAGTCATCGGCGTGGTCAAGGCGTATACCTCGCGTGTGGGGACCGGCCCGTTCCCGACGGAACTGCACGACGAGATCGGCGACTTTATCGTGGAAACGGGACACGAATACGGCACCACGACGGGCCGTCGCCGGCGGCCCGGCTGGCTAGATGCGGTCGGGTTGCGGTATGCTGCTCGAATCAACGGCTTTACGGGGATCGCCCTCACGCGGGTTGACGTGCTTGCCGGTCTCGACGAGGTGAATATCTGCACCGGCTATCGCTTGCCGGATGGGTCCGTCACAGAGCACTATCCTGCCGATACCGAGGTGCTGACGACTGTGGAGCCGGTGTACGAGACGCACGCAGGCTGGGACGGCGACATCAGCAGCGCTCGCACATGGGATGAGCTGCCGGCCAATCTCCAGCGGTACTGCGAGCGCATCGCCGAGTTGCTCGGTGTGGGCGTGGATCTGGTGTCCGTAGGCGCTGAGCGCAACGATCTTGTGCCGCTACGTTGGCCCATGTGAGAAGGGTGTGAGTCGCTGGGCGGAAGGGTCCCAGGTAAAAGCAGGAGGACGCATGCCACAACGGTCCGATCGCTGGAAAGTCGCCTATACCTTTGACGACGTGCTCTTGGTGCCCGGCAAGTCGGCTGTGTTGCCCGCTGAGACCGACGTGTCCACGCAGTTGACGTCCAAGATCCGGCTGAACATACCTATCTTGTCGGCCGCCATGGACACGGTCACTGAGGCGCGCATGGCCATTGCCCTGGCGCGCGAGGGAGGCCTAGGGGTCATCCATCGCAACTGCTCGGTCGAGGCGCAGGCCGCCGAGGTGGACAAGGTCAAGCGCTCGGAATCGGGCATGATCGTAGATCCCATCACCCTCCCCCCCACTGCCACGCTAGGACAGGCCCGTCGCATCATGTCCACCTACCATATCTCGGGTGTGCCCATCACCGAGGGGCCCAAGCTGGTAGGCATTCTGACGAACCGAGACATTCGCTTCGCCGATGATGACGATCAATCCGTGTCTGCGTACATGACGCATGAGAACCTGATCACCGCGCCGTTGGGGACCACGTTGGACGACGCGCTCGCAATTCTCGCAGAGCACCGCATTGAGAAGCTTCCCCTAGTAGATGAGAACTATTGCCTCAAGGGCCTGATTACCGTCAAGGATATCCAGAAAAAGCGCGACTATCCCAACGCTGCCGTGGACGAGGGCGGCCGTCTCTTGGCAGGGGCAGCGATAGGCGTGGGTGACGATATGCTGGAGCGCGCAGATGCTCTGGTGGCGGCTGGGGTGGACGTGCTCGCCATCGATGCTGCTCACGGTCATTCGCGAATGGTGCTTGATGCGGTGGAGAAGCTGCGTTCCGCGTATCCCGACGTCTCGGTGCTGGCTGGGAATGTAGTGACGGCCGAAGGTACGCGCGACCTCATCCTGGCCGGTGCCCAAGGGGTGAAAGTAGGGGTTGGGGCTGGCTCCATCTGCACAACGCGCGTGGTGGCTGGCGTTGGCATGCCTCAGCTCTCAGCTATCATGGACTGCGCAGAGGCGGCGGACGAGTACGGCGTGCCGGTGATCGCGGATGGCGGCATTCGCTACTCGGGCGATATGGTCAAAGCGCTGGCGGCTGGCGCGAGCTGCGTGATGTTGGGCAACCTGCTGGCCGGCCTGGATGAGAGCCCAGGCGAGACGGTGATCTATGAGGGGCGGCGCTTCAAAGAGTATCGCGGGATGGGCTCCTTGGCAGCTATGCGCGGCCAGGGCGCCGACCGCTACGCATCGGTGCAGGGGGATAGTCGGACGATCGCGTTCCGAAGTAGTGGGAAACTCGTGCCCGAGGGCATCGAGGCTCGTGTGGCGTACAAGGGTCAGCTCTCCGACTATGTCTTCCAGCTCGTGGGAGGCTTGCGTTCTGGCATGGGATACATGGGTGCCGCCAGCTTGAGCGAGATGCGGAGCAAGGCCCAGTTCATACAGATTACCAACGCCGGTTGGGTCGAAAGCCACCCGCACAGCGTGATCATCACCAAAGAGGCGCCCAACTATCAGTTGAACCCGTAGGCTTTTTTCGGTTGCTCGTACGAAGCAAAGGCAGAGTGCGTGTCCACCATCTACCGCGTCCAGGTCTCAACTCGCCCTGACTATGCCCCCAAAGGGCTACTTCTGGATGACATCGTTGCGCTTGGCGTCACGGGCGTCCAGCGAGTGGAGCGTAGCGCGCTCTACTTCCTGGCTGGCAGCCTCTCGGCCGGCGATGTCCAGCAGCTCTGTGAACGGCTCCTTGCTGATCCCGTGGCCGAGCTAGCGACCTGGCGGACGGTCGGAGAGCCCAGTCCACTGCACGAGGGCACGACCCGAGTAGAAGTGGGGTATCTCCCTGGGGTGACCGATACGGTCGCCGAGAACGTCGCGCGACGCGCCGAGCAGTTGGGCGTGGATGGGCTCAAAGCTGTGGCGACGGGCGATAGCTACATCCTCCACGGCGATCTAGCCCAAGAGGCCGTGCACGAGATCGCACGCAGGCTGCTATGCAACGAGGTGATCCAATACTATCACGTCGGCGATCTCGTGCCGCATCTGGGCACGAGCCCCCCGGATGTTGAGCTGCGTGCCCAGGAGATTCCCTTGGATGGCCTAGGGGACGAGGAGCTCTTGCACCTATCTGGTGAGAGATTGCTGTCGCTCGACCTGGCGGAGATGCGCGCCATTCAAACCTACTTTGCCGAGGAGGGACGCGCTCCAACCGACGTCGAGCTCGAAAGCCTTGCGCAGACCTGGTCGGAGCACTGCGTCCACAAGACCTTCCGTGGCATGGTGGACTATGAGGAGCGGCGCGACGGAGAGAGTCAGCATGAGCGCATCGACAGCTTGCTGCGCACGTATCTTCGGGCCGCTACCGAGGCCGTGTCGGCACCTTGGGTTCGCTCGGCCTTTGTGGACAATGCGGGCATCCTCGCATTCACCGACGCGTACGACGTGTCCATCAAGGTGGAGACGCACAATCACCCTTCGGCGCTAGAGCCCTTTGGCGGCGCGAACACGGGCGTGGGTGGGGTAGTGCGGGATATCATGGGGGTGTCGGCGAGGCCCATCGCCAACACCGATGTGCTGTGCTTTGGCCCCTTGGATATGCCCTGGCGAGCTCTCCCGTCCGGCGTGCTGCATCCTCGGCGCATCTACGAGGGCGTCGTGTCGGGCGTCGAGGACTATGGCAACAAGATGGGAATTCCCACGGTGAATGGCGCCATCGTCTTTGATACGGGCTATACCGCTAACCCCCTGGTGTACTGCGGCTGTGTGGGCATTGCCCCCAGGGGTTCTCACCCGACGGGAGCCCGCGCCGGCGACCTCGTGGTCGTGCTGGGAGGGCGGACGGGGCGCGATGGCCTCCATGGTGCGACCTTTTCCTCGGCAGAGCTTACCCACGAGACGGGCGAGCTCGCGGGCGGAGCGGTACAGATCGGCAACCCCATCACCGAGAAGATGTTGCTGGACGCGATGCTCGTGGCGCGCGACGAGGGGCTTTACACGGCTATCACGGATTGCGGCGCCGGAGGACTCTCTTCGGCAGTCAGCGAGATGGGCAGCGAGCTCGGCGTAGCCGTGGAGCTGAGCCGGGTCCCTCTCAAGTACCAAGGACTACAGCCTTGGGAGATATGGCTATCGGAGGCCCAAGAACGCATGGTGCTGGCTGTTCCCCCTGAGCACGAGCCTCGCTTGCGCGAGATCTGCGAGGGTTTGGGCGTGGAGATGACGGTCATCGGCAGTTTCCGCGACGATGGGAGGTTGCTGCTTCGCTACGAGGGCATCAAAGTTGCCGATATGGATATGGGCTTCCTGCATGACGGGTTGCCGCGGCGCTACCTGAAGGCGGTGTGGCAGCAGCCAGAGACAAAGCCGATGGCCCTTGCGGAGGCAGCGGCCGATGGCTATGGCGAGGCTCTGCTGAGGATTCTCGCCCATCCCAACGTGCGCAGTAAGGAGGATGTTGTCCGCCGCTATGACCACGAGGTCCAAGGGGCCACGGTGCTCAAGCCTTTCGTGGGCGCCTCTGAGGATGGGCCTTCTGACGCGGCGGTGATGCGCCCGCTGGAGGCCAGCGATCAGCCGCGCGGTTTGGCGTTGGGCTGTGGATTCTCGCCCACCTATGGAGAGCAGGATCCGTACGCCATGGCCGTTGCCTGCATCGATGAGGCTGTCCGAAACGTGGTGGCTGTCGGCGCCGATCCGGATCGGATCGCCATTCTTGATAACTTTTGCTGGGGCGACCCGCTCAAGCCGGATCGGCTTGGAGCGCTGGTGCGAGCGTGCAAGGGCTGCTACGCCGGGGCGACTCTGTACCGTGCGCCCTTTGTGTCGGGCAAGGACAGCCTGAACAACGAGTACGTGGATGGTTCCACGGGTGAACGGGTCGCCATTCCCCCATCACTCCTGATTACGGCGCTGGGGATGATACCGGATGTGAGCCGTACCTGCACGATGGACCTGAAGCGTCCTGACGATCTGGTGTACGTGGTGGGCCTGACGCGGCGTGAGCTCGGCGGCTCCTACTATGGCCGGGTGATGGGGCTGGAGGGCGGCGTCGTGTCGCAGCCGGCCGACTGGGGACCGGCGGTCATGCGAGCGCTCCACAAGGCCATCCAGGCGGGGTTGGTGGCAGCCTGCCATGACTGCTCCGAGGGTGGGTTGGCGGTGGCGCTGGCCGAGATGTGCATCGCCGGTCACCTTGGCGTAAAGGGCTCGTTGAAGGCGCAGCCCACAGAAGGCGAGGAGCCGCACGACGCGTGGTTGCTTTTCGCAGAGACAAACGCGCGCTTTGTCGTTGAGGTGGGGCCTGAGTATCAGACGAACTTTGAGGAGATGTTGCGAGACGTTCCATACGGGTTGCTGGGCAAGGTCACTCGGGCGGAGGAACTGGTCGTCGAAGGTCTTCATGGCGAGCCAGTTCTGCGGGTCACTATGGAAGCGCTACGCCAAGCCTGGCGCGGCCACGTGGAGGATGCGATGCGAAAGGTCGCCCGATGACGGCTCCGCGCGTTCTCGTGCTTCACGCGCCCGGCACGAACCGCGATCGCGAAGCCGCCATGGCCTGCGAGATGGCAGGCGGCATAGTCGAGATCGTGCATATCAACCAACTGGCTGCCGGCGAGCGCGAACTGGCTGCCTACCAGATGATGGTGCTGCCAGGGGGATTTTCGTACGGCGACGACTTGGGCGCCGGACGTCTCTGGGCCACGGATCTTGAGCTATACCTCCGGGCCCAGATGGATGCCTTTGTCGCCAGAGGCAAGCCGGTGCTAGGCATCTGCAATGGTTTTCAGGCTCTCGTCAAGGCAGGCTATTTGCCGGGATGGGACGGGGCCAGCGCGACGTTGACCTTTAATGTCAGCGGACGGTTCGAGTGCCGGTGGGTACGGCTGCGTCCGAAGCAAGGGAGCTCTTGTCTCTTCCTGCGCGATTTGGAGGAGGACATCCTCTGTCCGGTGGCGCATGGCGAGGGGCGCTTTATCCCCAAGGATGCCGAGACGCAAGCGAGGTTGCTCGCGGATGGTCACGTGGCGCTGACCTATGTGGCCGTGTCCGATCCCGCTGATGCCGCCAACGCAAGCGTCGGCGTCGCCGTCTTCGAGAACGCCGGCTATCCTGCCAACCCGAATGGGTCGTGGGCTGACGTAGCTGGCATCTGCAACGCACGGGGAAACGTGCTGGGGCTGATGCCGCATCCGGAGGATCACATTTTGGTGGAGCAACACCCCAAGTGGCGGCGCGGTGAACGGGGCGGCTTGGGGCTCCCACTTTTTGTGAATGGGGTGAGGGCCGCGCGCGCATTTGTCGGTTAGACGGCAAAGGCATATGGGCAACTATTCGCAAGCAACTTATCTGTCTCCCTATACGTGGCGCTATGGAAGCGACGCGATGCGCAAGCTCTGGTCTGGCGTGGGACAGCGACGGCTCTGGCGACGCATCTGGGTCGCGTTGGCCGATGCACAGTGTCGGGCGGGGATCGTCTCGCCCGAGCAAGTGGCGGACCTCCGTAAGCATCAGGATGAGGTGGATTGGGACAGGGCGCAAGAGCTGGAGGCCGAGCTCCGTCATGACTTGATGGCCGAGGTTCGCACCTTTGCTGAGCAATGCCCCGTCGGCGGTGGCATCATCCACCTTGGGGCTACCAGCATGGACATCGAGGACAATGCCGATGCGCTCCGCTTGCGAATGGCGCTAGACCTGGTGCTGGAGCAACTCAAGCCCGTTTTGCTGGCGTTGGCCGAGCGCATCGAGGCCGAAGCTGACACGGTGACCATGGGCTACACGCATCTGCAGCCCGCCGAACCGACTACGGTGGGCTACCGTCTCAGCCAGTACGCTCAGGACTTGGTTGCCGACTACCGAGCGCTGCAGGCGGTGCGCGACGACATCCGCGGCAAGGGACTCAAGGGGGCCGTGGGCACGTCGGCTTCGTATGCGCACCTCCTCGAAGAGTCGGACATTACGCCTCGACAGCTCGAGGCAGACGTGATGTCTAGGCTGGAGCTGCCCGCGTTCGAGGTGGCTACGCAGACCTATCCCCGAAAGCAGGATCTGCGGGTGCTGTCCGCCTTGGCCGGGTTGGCGCAATCGGCGCACAAGCTGGCGCTGGATCTGCGCATCCTGCAGTCGCCGAACTATGGCGAGATGGCCGAGCCGTTCGGCCGGCATCAGGTGGGCTCGTCGGCGATGCCGTTCAAGAGGAATCCCATCGCGTCGGAGAATGTGTGCTCCTTGGCGCGCTATGTGGCTAGCTTGGTGCAGGTGATGTGGGAGAACGCTGCCCAGTCGGGATTGGAGCGAACATTGGACGACTCGGCGAATAGGCGCACGACACTGCCAGAGGCGTTCCTGGCCACGGACGAGATACTGCACAAACTGCGGAGGATCGTCGAGGGCTTGCGGATCAACCGTGAGGCCATCGCGCGCAACCTGGAGCGTTACGGCCCCTTTGCGGCCACCGAGCCGTTGCTGATGGCGCTGGTCCGTGCGGGCGCCAGCCGCCAGGAGATGCACGAACGGATACGTTCGTGTAGCATGGAGGCCTGGGCGGCCGTGCAGCGTGACGAGGCCAATCCTCTGGCGGATCTCTTGGCTAGTGATGACGTCGTTTCGCGCTATCTAACGGTCGAGCAAGTCCGTGAGGTGATGGCTGCAGGAGCTACCGCTGGCGACGCCCCCGAGCGGAGCCGGCGGTTAGCGGCAAGTGTACGTGAGGCGTTGTGTTCGAGCGACGCGGAGTGACGCAGGAGGAACAGATGGGCGAGAGAGAGTTCCAGTTCGGCCCCAAGCTCGCGGAAGGCAAAACCAAGGTCATCTATGCGCATCCTGGCGACCCGGCGCTCGTCTATATGACGCACAAGGACAACCTGTCGGCAGGCGATGGCGCGCGACGGAACGTTCTCCCTGGCAAGGGCGCTGCGGCTTGCGAGACGACATCCAACGTATTCGAGGTGCTCAACGGTGCAGGTATAGCCACCCACTATGTGGACAAGGTGGGCGACGTCGTGAATATCGTCCGTCGTTGCGAGATGATCCCGCTTGAGGTGGTCATGCGTCGTGTGGCGACGGGGTCCTACATCCGACGGCATCCTGAGGTGGAAGAGGGGACGCGCTTCGATCCCGTGTTGGTCGAGTTCTTTTACAAGGATGACGAGGCCCACGATCCCTTGGTCACGGACAAGCAGATCGCGGAGATGGACGTCGCCACGCCCGCCGAGATCGAGGCCATGCGGTCGGTAGGCCGCGAGGTCTTTGAGGTGCTCGAGGCCAAGTGGGCCGAGCAGGATGTGGTTCTGGTGGACTGCAAAATCGAGTTCGGGCGCACTGATGAGGGTGCTCTGCTCGTCGCCGACGTCATCGATAACGACTCGTGGCGTATCTGGCCCGGTGGCGATCGAAGCCGCATGCTGGACAAGCAGGTTTACCGCGAGATGCCAGAGGTGACCGATGAGCGGTTAGCGGATCTCCTGACCAAGTATCTGCAGGTCGCCGAGCTCACCAGCGAGTGGGTGGATTGAGCGTAACGAGGGGGGTAGCATGGCCTCGGTCGTGATCATCATGGGGTCAAAGAGCGATCTACCGCATGCCCAGGCTATCGTGGATGCGCTAGACGCTTTCGGCGTTTCCAGCGAGATGCGGGTAGCCTCTGCGCACAAGTCGGCTCGGCATGTGCTTAGCATGCTCGCGGCCTATGAGGAGGAGCCAGGACCCCGGGTGATTGTCACCATCGCCGGCCGGTCTAACGCACTTGGGGGCATGGTGGATGCGAACACCACCTGGCCTGTGATCACCTGCCCGCTGGTGTCGAGCACGTTTGCGGGTGCCGACATCTTTTCCTCGCTGCGCATGCCTAGCGGTGTGGCGCCACTCCTCGTGCTGGAGCCCAGCGGAGCTGCGCTCGCCGCGGCCAAGATCCTAGCATTGGGAGACTCGGCGCTGCGCGAGCGGCTGCGAGCTTATCAGAGCAACTTGACGGACGCCATCGTGACGGATGACCAAGACGTGCGTGCCGGCTCGCAACCGGCGGGGGATTCATGACAACGGAGCTGGTGGCATTGCCAGACGACAGGCCCAAGGAGGCTTGCGGCGTCTTTGGCATCTATGCCCCGGGCGAGGATGTGGCCAAGATCACCTTCTTTGCCCTGTACGCCTTGCAGCACCGAGGGCAGGAGAGTGCCGGCATCGCTGTCTCGGACGGCGAGCGCGCTACGCTTTACAAGGACATGGGCTTGGTGTCACAGGTCTTCAAGGAGGAGAACCTTTCGCCTCTGCAGGGCCACATCGCCATCGGCCATGTGCGCTACTCGACGGCAGATTCGTCTAGGAGATTGAGTGCGCAGCCATTCCTGCTGGAATCGAGGCTGGGGCCGGTGGGCATGTCGCACAATGGCAATCTCGTGAACGCGGACGAGTTGCGCGAAGAGCTGTTTGAGCGCGGGGTGGGCCTCTCCTCGTCTTGCGACACCGAGACGATGATCCAGCTCCTGGCCGGCGCTCCTGGGGGCACGTGGCCGGCCAAGATGCGTGACCTCATGACCAAGGCTGTTGGGGCCTACTCGATCACGCTGCTCACCAGGGATCGCCTCTACGCCATGCGCGATCCGTGGGGCTTTCGTCCGCTGAGCATGGGGCGGCTGAATGGCGGCTGGGTGGTCGCGTCCGAGTCGTGTGCGCTGCAGACCGTAGGTGCCCACGACATCGAGGAGATCCCCCGGGCAGCGATCCTGGAGTTTGGCCCTGACGGCGTCGTCCGTCACGAGGGCGTTCCGCCTGGCAAGTCGAGCCTGTGCATCTTTGAGTACATTTACTTTGCGCGGCCCGACAGCATTCTCGATGGGCAGTTGGTCCAAGAGGTGCGTCAGGAGCTAGGCCGTCAGCTCGCGCGAGAGCATCCCGCCGATGCGGATTTGGTCATGGGCGTGCCGGACTCGGCAACAGCAGCGGCTGTAGGCTATGCGCAAGAATCCGGCATCCCCTACGGTGAGGGCCTGGTGAAGAATCGCTACATCGGGCGCACCTTTATTCAGCCGAACGACCGATTGCGTCAGGCGGGCGTCGCGCTCAAGTTCAACCCGCTGTCCCAGGTCTTGAAGGGGAAACGGGTGGTAGTAGTCGATGACAGCATCGTGCGGGGCACCACCAGCGGCCCGATCGTCAACTTGCTGCGCAAGGCAGGCGCGCGCGAGGTCCACATGCGGATCTCGTCGCCGCCCATCCGGCACCCATGTTTCATGGGCGTGGACATGGCAACCTACGATGAGCTCATCGCGCATCGCCGCACCGTCGATGAAGTGCGCCAGAAGATCGGAGCGGACTCTTTGGGGCATCTCAGCCTGGAGGGGATGATCAAGGCGGTGAAACGGCCCATGTCTAGCTATTGTGTGGCATGCTTTACGGGGTCCTACCCTTTTGAGAAGCGTGCGGGAGGGTTCATGCCCGCGGGCGCTGAAGAGGAGGCCTAGCGATCATGCGTGTGTTGGTGGTTGGTTCCGGCGGGCGCGAGCATGCCTTGGCGTGGGCGCTTTCCCGTTCGTCCCAGGTGGATGCCGTGTACGTGGCGCCGGGCAATGCGGGCACGGCAGCGCTGGTCACCAATGTGCCCATTGCTGCTGAGGACGTGACTGCGCTGAGCCAACACTGCGCTGAGGAACGATATGATCTCGTGGTCGTTGGGCCGGAGGTACCCTTGGCGGCCGGTCTGGCCGATCGTCTGGGCGACGATGGCATCCGTGTCTTTGGTCCGAGCCAGCAGTGTGCGCAGATTGAAGCGTCAAAGGCTTTCAGCAAGGATTTCATGACGGCTCACGGGATTCCAACGGCACCCTATGCCACGTTTGACGACTATGCCAAGGCTCGTGATTACCTTGCATCGCACGGCGCCCCCATCGTGATCAAGGCCAGCGGGCTGGCTGCAGGCAAGGGAGCCATCGTCTGTCAGACCGAAAAAGAGGCCCAGCGTGCGCTAGATAGGATCATGAAGGAGCGGGCGTTCGGCGATGCGGGAGACACGGTGGTGTTAGAGGATTGCCTCACCGGGCAGGAGGCCTCGGTGCTTGCCTTTACCGATGGCGAGACGGTGGTCCCCATGGTGGTGGCACAGGACCACAAAGCGGCCTATGATGGCGATCGGGGGCCGAACACGGGCGGTATGGGCTGCTATGCTCCTACCTCGTTGGTGGATGATGCCACCGTTGAGCGCGTTGTGGAACAGGTTCTGCAGCCTGCGGTGGACGGGCTGAGAGCGCAAGGTTGCCGGTATGTGGGCGTCCTCTACGCTGGGCTCATGCTAGAGGGCGACAGCTTTCGCGTGCTAGAGTTCAACTGCCGCTTTGGCGACCCCGAGACGCAGGTCATCCTACCGCTGCTAGAGACGGATCTAGTCGAGATCATGGAGGCCTGCATCGATGGGCGGCTGGACGAGGTGCGTGTCTCCTGGCGAGACCAATCCGCCGTGTGCGTGGTGATGGCATCTAGTGGCTACCCTTCTAGCTACCAGAAGGGCTTTCCCATCGAAGGTTTGGACGAGGCTACGGCACTGCAGGATACGGTGGTCTTTCACGCCGGCACACGGCGTGACGATGGCCGCGTGCTCACCGATGGCGGCAGGGTCTTGGGAGTGACGGCTTGGGCTGACACGCTATCGGCTGCCATGGCGCGCGCCTACGAGGCGGTGGAGCGCATCCATTGGCCCGGCGCCATGTACCGTACCGATATTGGCGCCAAGGGATTGCGCGAGGAGGAGGGCGCATGAGCGCCAAGAGCGCCTATGAGGAGGCTGGCGTCAACATTGATGCCGGCAACCGCGCTGTGGATCTGATGGGCGCCGCTGTGCGTTCCACCTATGGCCCGGAAGTGCTGCGAGGCATCGGCGCGTTCGGCGGTCTTTGGGATGCTCAGAAGCTGCGAGCTATGCGGGCACCGGTCCTGGTGGCATCCACCGACGGCGTGGGCACCAAGACGGTCGTGAGCGCCGCCATGGACCTGTACGAAAACCTGGGGCAGGACATCGTCAACCACTGCGTCAACGACATCCTCGTTCAGGGTGCAGAGCCGCTGCTATTCCTGGACTATGTGGCCATGCCGGCGCTGGATCCGAGCAAGGTAGCCCGACTCGTGTCCGGGGTGGCGGCGGCTTGCCGGGAGGCTGGCTGCGCGCTGATAGGCGGCGAGACGGCCGAGATGCCCGGGGTGTACTGCGAGGGCCAGATGGACCTGGTGGGCACCATCGTCGGCGTGGTGGAGCGCGACGAGGTCATCGATGGGAGCCGCATCTTTGCGGGGGATATTCTGTACGGTCTGCCGTCGAGCGGCCTGCATACCAACGGCTTTTCGCTGGTGCGGAGCATTTTTCCGCAGGAGCGCTGGCTCGAGTACGAGCCTGAGGTGGGAACGACGCTTGGGGAGGCGCTAGCGGTTCCTCACCGATCCTACCTATCGGCCTATCGCGCGCTCAAGGGCGCGGTTGAGATCAAAGGGATGGCGCATATTACGGGGGGCGGGTTCCCCGACAATCTGCCGCGGATTCTGCCCGACGAGCTGGGCGCAGTGGTCCGCCGCGGCGCATGGGAGGTCCCCCCGCTCTTTCGGCTCATCGAGCGCGAAGGCTGCGTCGATCATGATGAGATGTACCGTGTGTTCAACATGGGCATTGGCTTGGTGCTCGTGCTATCGCCCAATGACGGAGTCAAGGCGGAAGAGCTGCTGCCAGAGCTGATCTGCATGGGGGAGGTTATCGCAAGCCCCGGCCAAGGCTCGCCCGACAACGCACGGGTGATCCTAGCATGAGGCGCATCGCGGTTCTCGTCTCGGGCTATGGCAGCAACCTGCAAGCTATCATGGACGCTTGCGCATCGGGGAAGCTTCCTGATGCCGAGGTCGTCGCCGTCGTGGCCAACCGCAAGACCTCATATGGCCTACAGCGGGCCATCAGCCAGGGCATCGCTAGCGTATATCATCCGTTGGCGAGCTACCGTCGATGGGGGCTAGATCGCGAGGCCTACGACGCTGATCTGGCCGCCATCATGGACCGGTACCGGCCCGACGTGATCGCTCTGGCTGGTTGGATGCACCTGTTCAGCATGGCCTTTCTCGATCGCTTCCAGGGGCGGGTGCTCAACATCCACCCGGCATTGCCTGGCGCTTTTCCCGGCACGCACGCCATCGAGCGTGCCTACCGGGCCTACCAGCGCGGCGAGATCACGCACACGGGCGTGATGGTGCACTATGTGCCCGATGAGGCTGTGGACGAGGGGCCCGTCGTCGCGCAGCAGGTTGTGCCGATCCAGCCGGGCGACACACTCGAGTCGCTCGAGGAACGGATCCACGCCGTGGAGCATGTCCTCTATCCGCGAGCGATCGCCAAGGCCCTGGATGCTACCTAGGGTGTGGCCAGCGAGTGAACGGGTGCGGCGCTCATCGCGGCCAGTTCGAGTCTGACGCTTTCGCCATCTTTTCCCTGGACGCCCACGCACACGCGGCACAACGCGCTGTCCGCTGGTGTAGCCAGCAGGGTGCCTGATAGGCACGTCTGAAGCTGGTTCCACGCGGTCTCCATCGGCAAGGCGCAGGCATAAGATCTGCTGACCTCCTCAGAGGCTGATGCATCCCCCCCAACCACCGAAATGACTATCTCTGGGTGTGAACTGCGCACATAGCCTGCGATGGCAAGCAGTCCATCTTGGCTGTCGAGAGGGGGCGAGCACAGCCAGACGCCGCCCTCACCAACGGCCTCCAGCGACATCGATGGGAACTGCGTCTGTGGGTCGCCCGCTCTGGGGGCGTGGCGCAGAATCTCCGTGCCGGATGGCCACGCCATCCACTCCTGCGATGAAAGTGCCACATGGGGATTTTCGGCCGCGATCGCTTGTGCGGCTAGAATCTCGTACGCCTTGCGTGGCGCCTGAACCGAAAAGCCGAGCCCAACCCTCTCGCAGCCCGCATTGCAGCTTGTGCCTGCCGCGCGATCCCAAAGCATCCAGTGCAGCGCGGGAATGTCCGCCTGGCGTGCGGCGTCAAGCACCTCCTCGACGATGTCGGCCTGTCTGCTGGCATCCTGGCCATTCTCGCACCAGATGCCACCATACTCTCCCAGCACGATCCTCGTTTCTGGGAACAGGGACCTTGCCTCCTCTGACCAGTGGGCGATATCGATGTTGGCGCGACGATCCGGGTAGGTATGGATTTCCAAATAGTCAAGGCGCTCGTTGGCGTCCGCGACGAGACGCGCGAGATCCGGCAGTCGGCGCGATTCGAGCAAGGAGAGGCCAAGCTTGCCATTGGGAACCCTGATCTCGCGTAGCTGCCTGGTGACCAACCGATCCATACCCGCAACGCGCAAGTCCACCTCGTTGTGCAGGTCATAGTAGGCGACCATGTCTGCGGCTTGGCTCCCCTCCACGGTTGCGATGACACGATTGCACCATGCGATATAGTCGGTGCTCCAGGCGTCCCAGCCATCGTCGCCGTAGGTGTACGCCAACCACGTCGTATTCGGATCTGGGCCATTCCAGTAGTAGGCGTTAGGCCCAAAGGCAAGCACGGCGCGCATGTCGTAGCGGTCGAGCGTGGCAAGAACGTCAGGGAGGTTGCTGGCGAGAGCGTCGAGCCTGGCTTCGTCCAGGGTGCCCGGTTGGAGATCAGGCTGAATGAGCATCCCCAGTCGGTAGGGAAGCAGCATGATGCGCACCGTGTGCACGCCCATGCTGGCGAGGATAGCCAGATCGCGCTGAGCGGTGCGTTGGACTAGGGGCCAATCATCGGCGACCCATCCGTCGAGGTAGCCCTGTGGAGCGTAGTTCATCCCAAGCTCGAACCCAGCCAGCAATGGGGCTTTTGCTTGCGGCGCGGGTGGGCTGGTAGGCATGCTGTTAGCGGGCACAGCGGTGACTGAGGGAGGCGGTTCCGTCGTGTCCGGAGGTGTGGCACAGGCCGACATCAGCGCCGCCCAGAGAACGCCGATGGTCAGAAGCGCGCGAGCCCACGGCGGCCTCAGTGTGTGCTGTCGGTGCCATACGCGGCTAGTTCCACTCATGGCCGTGCTTGACCATGACAGAGTGCAGGTCGGCGGTACATGCTTCGCAGTAAGGCCAGCCCAGGTTTTGTTCGTCGCGTGTTAGGGCAACAAGCGCACCCACGCTGTCGGCGTGCCGCATCACGCACCGGTTGGTGCAGTGCCTTTCCGCGCCGTGTCGCTCAACATTCTGGCTGCGGTTGGCAGAGGGCACCTCGAGGACATGGCCCAAAGTATGCCTAACCTCGCGAGCTAGGGCCGTCTCGGCGAGATCTGCTGGCAGGTCGGCGAGCGGGGCGGTGGAGACGATGCCGGCCAATCCGGGGATGCTGGCCGAAAGGCACGTGCCTCTCGTCTCTGCGGGGACCAATCTGGGGTGGTAGGCTGTCATCGGTTGGGCCACCAGAGCCAGGTCATAGTGGGGATCGCTCTGTTGCCAAGGCTCATGCCGGATGAGCTCAAGGAACAGGGGCGCCACGATCGTCTTGCTCTCGGCATCAAAGGCGCGGTCGATGTACCATTGGGTGCCCCAGTAGGGTTGGTCGGGCATCAAGCCCGGGATCACCCACGGGCCAAAGACGCGTACAGCGAGCGCGCTCTGGCCCATCTGTCCGGGATGGCGCAAGAGCAGCCACTGCAGCACGTCGTTCACGGTTCGCACAAAGACCTGGCTGTGTATCTCGTTGGTGTCCTCTGACCACGTCAGGGAGACAAGGGTTGGCATCTCGTCGCTCGCGCTCCTAGCGTGCTATGCTGGACGCGTGAACTCGCTTACCTCGACGGGCTGACCTCGCTGGATGGACGCGATCTCGGCCATGACAAGGCCGACAGAGTTCCGTGCTTCCAGCGGGGTGCAACGGTCAGGCTGGCCGCCAGTCCGTACGATATCCAGGAAGTAACGTATCTCGCTGGTGTAGGCATCATCCCCCTCAAAGGCGGGGATTCTCTCCTCGCCCTCGTCGATATAGATGCGCAGGGATGGGGAGAGGCCGCTGTCCAACTGGAGATAGGCCCGCTCGTAGCGGACGTGCGCGCGATAGGCAAAGGGCAGAGGCACGTCCACCCAGTGGGCGGCGGCAGAGACCTGGACGCCTGGTCCATATTCGTAGCTCGCCAGCACATAGTCATAGCCTCGCTCAGCGCCGAGGCTCTGCCCTCCCTGCGCATAGACCCGCTTTGGCAGGCCTAGGACATGCTGGACATAGTCCACGTCGTGAATGTGCAGGTCCAGGATGGCGCCGCCGCTACGGGCTGCCTCACGCATCCAGGCCTGCGCGGTTGGCGTCGCGCTGCCGCGCCACAACTGCATAGAGAGGATGCGTCCGTAGCCGCTGGGATCGGCCTTGGCACGTATGAGCTCGTACTCGTGCCAGAAGCGAAGGCACTGGGCGATCATCAGGGGTTTCCCGGCGCGCTCGGAGGCCTCGATCATGGCGTCGCAGTCTTCCAGGCTCAGGGCCATCGGCTTCTCGCATAGGACGGGGAGGCCGGCCTCAAGGGCCGCCATGCTGGTCTCGGCGTGGCGATAGGTCGGCAGGCAGATATCGACGCTGTCCAGGTCTTCGGAGGCGAACATGTCGCGGTAGTCGGCATACCAAGCCGCTTGCTCGCCGGTCGGCGACACAATGGTCTGAAGATCAGAATCCTCGCGCATCTCGTCCGCCATCAGATCGGCTACCGCGACAATTCTCGCGTCGTCGATCTTGGCATAGGATGTAGCATGCGCGCGCCCGATAAATCCCAGACCGACCAATCCCACTCGCATCATGTCGCTTCCTCCTCTGTGGCAGCACATTGCACGTCGATTGTAGCCGAGGGACAGCGCGGCGCAAGGCGCTACGCCTAGCGTTTGACAGGTGGGGACCCGGACCTAGAATCGTCAGACGTGAGCTCATCAACGCGACCCCGAAAGCTCCTCCCGGCCTGGCTAGCGGCCAGCGTGACCTATGCGGCTGCGGCCGTTTTGGTCACGTGGCCGCTGGCGGCGCGACTCGGCACGCACCTGCCGGGGCCTTCGGCTGACTCGTTGCTGCACTACTGGAACGGTTGGTGGGTGAAACGGGCCCTCCTCACAGGTACGCCTCCGTACCGCTGCGATGTCCTCTTTTATCCGCAGGGCGTGAGCTTGGCGACGCACAATCTGGCCTGGCTCCAGATTCTGCTGTGGCTGCCGCTTCAGGCGTTGTTTGGAGGGCTCGCGGGATACAATCTGGCGCTGTTAGCCCAGCTTGTGACTTGCGGGCTCTCTGCCTATGCACTGGCTTTTCAGGTGACACGGGATCGCCTCGCGGCCCTGGTGGCTGGGCTGATCTACCTCGCATGGCCTTTCCGCATCTCTCAGCTCGATCATCCCAACCTTGTGGGGACGATGCTGGTGCCGCTGCTGCTGTTTTGTTTACAGCGGTTGGTGCGACGCCGGCGCGCCCGTGACGGCATCTGGGTGGGACTGTGCGCAGCGGGAGTAGGCATCGCGCGTTGGCAGGTGTTGATTCCCGCCGGACTGCTGGCGGCGATCTGGTTGGTGTGCCAAGGGCGTCAGGTTGCCAACGCCCGTGTGTTTCGTGGGCTGGCGCTGGCTGCCTTGGTAGCCATGCTGATCCTAGCGCCCTTTGGGCTCATGCTGCTGCGCGCTCAGGCCGAGGCCCCAGCCGAGCTGGTGCGCGAAGAGAGAGTCATGCAAACGGATCTGCTGGCCTTTGTGACGCCACCAGCCGGCCATCCTCTTTTGGGCAAGCTCACGGCGTCGCTGTATGATCGCTACTATGCCGCGCGCACGCCGCATCGACGTTTCCCCATGTACGTCGGCCTGAGCGTGCTAGCGTTGTCGGTGTTGGGCGTTGCGACTCGTCGGAGAAAGGTCTTGCCCTGGCTGGTGTCGGCTCTGGTCCTCGGAGCCTTGGCGCTGGGCTCCTCCTTGTGCGTGGGTGGTCGGGAGATCGCCGGGATACCCACGCTCTATGGGCTTCTGGAGCCGCTGCGTCTCTTTTGTCTCATGCGCGAGCCGGATCGCTATGGCCTGTTCGTGGCGTTGCCCATGGCGATGCTGGCGAGCTATGGGTTGAGCTGGCTCACGGGCTGCACCTGGCTTGGTGGCGCGAAGGGGACGCTGGTGACGGCGCTCGTCAGCATCTTCGTGATCGGCGAGTACCTTCAGGTTCCGGTGCCCACAACTCACCCGCTGCTGTCGCCCTATTATGACCAACTGCGCGACGGTGTAGAGGCCGGCGCGATCCTGAACTTGCCCTTGGATACGATGCAAGCCAAGTGGTACATGTTCGCACAGACCACCCACGAACATCCCATCGTGCTAGGCAACCTGTCGCGCTTGCCCGCGGACGCCTATGCCTATGTCCAGGGCGATCTGTGGCTCGCCGAGATCGCGGCACATGACGAGATGCCGCCCTGGCAGAACTCCATCACAAATGCGCTGGGACGCCTGCGCGCTGACGGGGTGACGCATCTGATCCTGCACAAGAACCGCGTGGGAGCGGACCGCATCGCGCACTGGCGCCGTTACTTGGCCATGCAGCCGCTGTATGAGGACGAGTTCCTCGTCGCGTACACGACAGACCCTCAGGCCAGCGAGCACTATGCAGTGGTTCCTCTATGGGACGGCCTGGGGCCGGTGGACGTGCGAGTGTCCACGGATTGCCAGCGCCCCGGCGGCCTTGTCGCGGTGGATATCGTCTGGGGGACCGAGGCGGCGATGGCGTCACTCCCTGACCTACGCATCGCCCTGCAGAGCGACAGCGGCGCGGGGGTTGATGCCGCCTTCCCGCTGCTACCGGATGGCGGCGATACAGGAGGCTTGCCGGCCGATGCGTTGACC
>JBNGEB010000004.1:20124-37266 GCA_049975585.1 Anaerolineae bacterium | reverse complement strand
CACCAAAGGTGACATCGTGCGGGCCCTGGTCAAGCAGCTGGAGATGCGCTACCACGCCGAAGAGGTCGAGCGCTACCGGGCCAGCCACGTCTTCCAGGATATCGAGTCGGACAATACTTCGCTCATCCTGCGCTACCAGATCGCGCCGCGTGACTTTGTGCGAGGTGGTGAGGCATCCAGCAAGATCAAGAAGGCGCTCACGCGGCTGGGAGCCGATTCGCGAGTGGTGAGAAGAGTCGCGGTGGCCGCCTACGAGGCAGAGACCAACGTGATGATCCACACCGAGGGCGGCGAGATGCAGGCCGAGGTACAGCCGCATCGTCTCGTGCTGACCGTGGAGGATTCGGGGCCTGGGATACCGGACATCGAGCAAGCCATGAAACCTGGCTACTCTACTTGCCCGGATTGGATTCGCGAGCTGGGTTTCGGCGCTGGGATGGGGCTCTCCAACATCAAGGCTTCCACTGATGAGATGGAGATCACGTCCCAGGTAGGTGTCGGCACGCGCCTTGTGCTGACGTTCAAACTGCGATAGGCACGGAGGGAGACCATGCTCGTTTCCGACATCGTGGCTTCTCTACCGGTCCGCGTGGCAGTGGGCGCCGACGGCCTAGAGGCGGAGGTTACGGGGGGCTATGCTTCCGACCTTCTGAGTTGCGTGATGGCAAGCGCGCGGAAGGGCAACGCATGGGTGACACTCCAGGCCCACATGAACGTTATCGCAATTGCGGCGCTCCTCGAGCTGGCGTGCGTGATTATCACCGAGGGAGCCACGCTGGAAGCTGATGCCATGGCGCGCGCAAAGGAGCGTGGCGTAGTGGTACTTTACACAGAGCGTGGCACGTTTGAGACAGTGGCAGAGCTGGCTGCTTTGGGCGTGGCAGGCGGCCAGTGATCTCGAGCTGCCGGCAGCGATTGCTGGCGGATCTGCATGTGCACTCGGTGGCCTCTGCTTGCGCGGAGATAGAGATGACACCGCCGCTGATCGTGCGGCGTGCGCTGCAGCTCGGCCTGGGAATCGTCGCGATCACTGATCACAATAGCGCCCTCAACGTGGCGGCTGCGCGGGAAGTCGCTCGAGGGTCAGGGCTAACGGTCTGGGCTGGGCTTGAGGTCCAGACGCGTGAGGAAGCACACATCGTGTGCCTTTTCGACGAGGTTAATCAGGCCAAGGCGCTTCAGGAGACTGTCGAGGCACATCTGCCCGACGAGGCGAATCCCGAAGAGTTCTTTGGGATGCAGCTCGTGGTTGATGCGCGCGGAGAGCTGGTTCGCAAGGATGAACAGCTTCGGCAGGTGGCGTGCGATCTGTCCGTTGAAGACACGGTCGCTCTGACGCGCGATCTTGCAGGGGTGGCCATCGCTGCCCACGTCGATCGGCCTAGCTATAGCCTGCTAGCGAGCTTGGGATTCGTGCCAGAGGATCTGGATCTCGTCGCACTTGAGGTATCGCAGGCCATCCCGCTGGACGAGGTGCCGACAAAGATGGCTAGGTGGGCACGCTGGGCATGGACGCGATCCAGCGATGCGCATACGCTGGCGCAGATGTTGCCGTGCATGGTTTTGGAAGTGAGCGAGCCGACAGTGGCCGAGTTCGAGCTGGCTCTGCGACAAGAATCGGGACGCAATGTCACACTCGTGGCCTAGGACCACGCGAGTTCGGTGGCTTGACAGAAGATACAGGATGCAAGGAGAGCAGCAGTGGCCGAAGACACGCAGACTATCACCGAAGAAACGATCGATCTGTCCCTGCTCGAACCCGTATTCGAAAAGTACGCCGACACCAAGGGCAGCTTGATTGCCGTGCTACAGCAAGCGCAGGAGATATACGGCTATCTGCCGCCTGAGGTGCTCACGCGCATCGCCGAACGTACGCAGGTGCCCGTGAGCCAGGTGTACGGTGTGGCGACATTCTACGCGCAGTTCTTCCTGACGCGGCGCGGCGAGCACATCATCCGCGTATGCGATGGTACGGCGTGTCACGTCAAGGGCGCTCCGCGCGTCATCGCCGCACTTGAGGAGCGGCTAGGGATCAAGGCTGGCGAGACGACGCCGGACTATAAGTTCACTCTCGAAGTTGTCTACTGTCTGGGATCGTGTGGTCTAGCGCCGGTAGCGGTTGTCGATGGTCAGGTGATGGGCCACCTCGTCCCTGACAAGATTTTGGAAGTCGTGGACAAGCTCAGCTAGGTGCTGGCCTGATGCGCGAGCTCGCCCTTCACGTGCTTGACATTGCAGAGAACGCTATTGCGGCGGGTGCGCGTCAGTTGCGTATCACCGTCAGCGAATTGGTGGCTGAGGATAGTCTGGTGATCGACATCGAAGATGATGGGCACGGGATGGATGCAGCGACGTTGGCCAAGGTTCGGGAACCGTTCTTTACCACTCGCACGACACGTGACGTTGGGCTCGGCCTGCCGTTGCTTGCGGCGGCTGCAGAGAGGTGCGCTGGCAACATGGAGATCGTCTCTGCACCCGGAGAGGGCACAAGGGTGCTAGCTCGATTCCAACACAGCCACATCGACCGGGCACCGCTGGGCGACATGGCAGGCGCGCTGATGAGCATTCTGCTTCGGAGTCCTGACGAATCGCTAGAGTTACGGTACGAGCATCACATTGATGACTGGGTCTTTGCGTTCGATACGCGCGAGGTACGCGATCTGCTGGGGGACGTGTCCCTAGGCGATCCGGCGGTGAGACGTTGGCTGAGCGAGCATCTATCACGGTGTGAGCAAGAGCTAAAGGAGCAATCATGCCCAAGATAGGGTCTCTCGATGAACTGAGAAAACTGCGCGAGAGCGCGCAGCATGACCTGGCGATCCGGCGAAGCACGGGTACTAAGATCACAGTAGGATTGGGCACCTGTGGCATCGCGGCCGGCGCCCGCGACACGCTGCAGGCCATCATGAAGGAGCTCGATGCGAGGGAGATCGAGGCGAATGTGGCCACGGTGGGCTGCATTGGCATGTGCTCCAAGGAGCCCTTGGTCGATATCGAGCAGGCGGGCAAGCCTCGTGTGACCTACGCGAATGTGCATCCGGACATGGTCCCCCGCTTGATCGAAGAGCATCTGATCAACGGGCATGTTGTCCAGGAATGGGTGTTCGGACGTGTGTCTGAAGCTGGCGTCGCTGTCCCAGATACAGAAGTTTCGTAGCAGCGCAAGGAGACAGGCATGTCAGAGGCATTGTATCGTGCCAACGTAATGGTGTGCGCTGGCACGAGTTGTCAAGCATCGGGCTCCAAGGGAGTCTACGAGGCTCTCGTAGAAGAGGTCGCCGAGCGTGGCCTGGATCGTGAGGTCCAGGTACTGCGGACTGGGTGCCGTGGGCTCTGCTCCATGGGCCCCGTCATGGTGATCTACCCCGAGGGCATCTTTTACTGTCAGGTTCAGCGAGAGGATGTTGCCGAGATCGTCGAAGAGACCCTCGTGAAAGGCCGGATCGTTGATCGCCTGACCTACAAGACCACGGACGAGCAAGCGTCCGTGCCGTTCTATGAGGATATCCCGTTCTACACCAAACAGCAGCGGATTATCCTGCGGAACTGCGGCATCATCGATCCCGAGAACATTGAAGAGTACATCGCGCGCGGTGGCTACGAGGGCTTGGGCATTGCGCTGACCACGATGACCCCAGAAGAGGTGATCGACGAGGTCAAGCGCTCCGGCCTGAGAGGCCGCGGCGGAGCCGGCTTTTTGACGGGGCTCAAATGGGAATTCACCCAAAAGGCCCCCGGGGACGTGAAATACCTCGTCTGCAACGCCGATGAGGGCGATCCCGGCGCCTTTATGGATCGATCGATTCCTGGAGGGCGATCCCCTTTCGGTGGTTGAGGGCATGACCATCGCCGCCTATGCCATTGGTGCGCGTGAGGGCTATATCTACTGCCGTGCCGAGTATCCCCTCGCGATCCAGAGGCTGCGGATTGCTATCGCGCAGGCCAAAGAGTATGGGCTACTGGGCGAAGACATCATGGGGTCAGGTTTCGATTTCGACCTCACGATCAAAGAGGGCGCCGGCGCGTTCGTCTGCGGCGAGGAAACGGCTCTGATCGCCTCCATCGAGGGGCGACGAGGCGAGCCGAGACCGCGGCCGCCATTCCCAGCCGTATCCGGCTTGTGGCACAAGCCGACGAACAACAACAACGTCAAGAGCTATGCATATGTGCCCCAGATCATCTCCAATGGTGCCGACTGGTTCGCCGCTATCGGGCCCCAGCGAAGCCCAGGTACTGCCATTTTCGCTCTCACGGGCAAGGTGCGAAACACGGGTCTCGTCGAGGTGCCCATGGGCATCACCTTGGGCGAGATCGTGTTCGATATCGGCGGCGGCATCCCCGATGGCAAGCAATTCAAGGCCGTGCAAACAGGTGGACCCTTGGGGGGCTGTCTGCCAGCTTCGGGCCTGAACCTGAACGTGGACTTTGACTCGCTACGCCAGGCGGGCGCCGTCATGGGCTCTGGTGGCATGATCGTCGTCGACGAAACGACGTGCATGGTCGAGTTCAGCAAGTTCTTTCTCACCTTTGCAACGGCCGAGTCTTGCGGCAAGTGTGTGCCCTGCCGGGTCGGCGGCCGCCGGATGCTCGAGATCCTGACCCGGATTACCGAGGGCGAAGGCACCATGGAGGATCTGGATAGGCTTGAGGAGATCGCGAAGGGCATGGCCGAGTGTTCGCTCTGTGCGCTGGGCCAGCTCACGCCTGGTCCTGTGCTCTCTGCTCTGCGCTACTTCCGTCCCGAGTTTGAGGCGCATATCCTAGAGAAACGGTGTCCGGCTGGCGCCTGCACCGCGTTGGTGCGTGCGCCATGTGTGAACGCCTGCCCGGCAGGCGTGGACGTTCCCAGCTATCTCACCAAGATCTCCGAGGGGGACTATGCCGAGGCGCTAGCGATCCACCGGAAGCGCAACCCGTTCGCGCTGGTGTGTGGGCGTGTATGCCCCGCCTTTTGCGAGCGGCGATGCCGGCGTGGCGAGGTGGATGAGGCCATCGCCATCCGACAGGCCAAGCGGTTCATGGCGGACCACGAGATGGCTCACCCTTGGACGCCCGAACAGCTCGAGGATGACAAAGAGGAGCGAGTAGCCGTCATTGGATCGGGGCCTGCGGGCTTGACGGCCGCTCTGCGCTTGGCCCAGCGGGGCTATCCCGTGACGGTGTTCGAGGCGCTGCCGGTGGCTGGCGGCATGATGGCGGTTGGCATTCCCGAATACCGTCTGCCCCGTGACATCCTCAATGAGGAGATCGAGGCCATCAAGCGGGCGGGCGTTGACATCCAGCTCAATACCGCTTTGGGGCGCGACATCACCATCGACGGTTTGATGGAAGAACAGGGCTACTCGGCGGTGGTGCTCGCCATCGGCGCGCAGACGAGCCGCCAGCTACGCATCCCTGGTGAGGACAAGGAAGGCGTCTGGGGCGGGACCGAGTTTCTCAAGCGGGTGGCACTTGGTGAGGTGCCCGACTTGACGGGCAAGCACGTGGCGGTCGTCGGCGGGGGCAACACGGCCATCGACGCGGCGCGTACCGCGATACGTCTTGGCGCGGAGCAGGTCAACTTGGTCTACCGGCGGACCCGTCAGGACATGCCGGCTACCGACCTCGAAATCGAAGAGGCCTTGGAAGAGGGCATGATCTTGCAGACGCTGGTGAACCCGACGGCTATCCTGGGCAACGGACACGCTGAGAAGCTCGAGTTGGTTCGCCAGGATCTAGGCGAGTTCGATGAGAGTGCCCGACGTCGTCCCATGCCTATGGAGGGATCCGAGTTCACCATCAAGGCAGACGTTGTGATCGCGGCCATTGGCCAGAGCACGGACGTGGATTGCGTGGGCGACTGCGGCGTGGCGTTCCATCGGAACACGACGGCGCAGGTGGAGCGTAATCTCGCTACCACGCGGCCGGGTGTCTTTGCGGCTGGTGATGTCGTGCTAGGGCCTGCCACGGTTGTCGAGGCAGTGGCTCAGGGCAATGAGGTGGCCACGACCGTGGACGCCTATTTGAGAGGGGGCGAGGTTGGCGAGGCCGCGACTCTCCAAGAGTATGACGACTTGCCGGTGAGCTGGGACATGGAAGCCTACGGTGACGCCAAGCGTGCCGAAATGCCAGTACAGGACCCCATCGAACGACGTGCTAATTGGCGTGAGGTCGAGCTTGGTTTCTCAGAACTGGCTTGCCGAGAAGAATGCAAGCGGTGCCTTCGCTGCGACCTGGAATAGTCGCATGTCGGCGAGGTCTGGCGGTCGCCAAAACGGACGCTGTGGGTTGCTGTGAGAGCGAATGGGTGGACGAGCCTGCCCGCTGGGAACAGGTCTCAGCGGTGGGCCATAGTGGTCGCAGCGTGCTGCGTATCAGAACGCATACGATGAGGAGGAGTCATGCCCGACGTCAGCGTGACGATTGACGGGATATCAGGCAGTGTCCCGGCTGGGATTACCGTTCTCGAGGCGTGTCGGCGGCTAGGGATCGAGGTGCCCACGCTGTGCGACCACCCGGCTATCGAGCCCATAGGTGCCTGCCGAATCTGCCTCGTGGAGATCGAAAAGCAACGGGCGCTTCAGCCAGCGTGTACCTTCCCGGTCTCTGACGGGATGGTTGTGCACACGCGCTCCGACAAGGTGGTGGATGCTCGCCGATTTGTGTTGCAGCTTCTGTTCTCGGAGCGGAACCACTTTTGCATGTTCTGCCAGATGAGCGGAAGCTGCACCCTCCAGGATCTGGCCTATGACTATGGCCTCGATCACTGGGAGTTTGATCGGGCGTTCCCCAGGCTCGGGGTGGACGCATCGCGCGCGTACTTTGTCATGGATCACAACCGGTGCATACTCTGCCGTCGGTGTGTGCGCGTGTGCGACGAGCTGGTTGGCAACGCCACGCTAGGCGTCAAGCGCCGGGGTGCGGACACCATGATCATCGCCGACATGGACGTGCCGTTTGGTGAATCGAGCTGCGTGTCGTGTGGCACCTGCTTGCAGGTATGTCCCACTGGCGCCTTGGGCGACCGGGCCAGTGCCTACATGGGTGCGACCGACGAGATCAGCCGCGTCAAATCCACCTGCACGGGTTGTAGCGTCGGCTGTGGGGTGGAGCTGATTGTGCGCGAGGGCCGCGTGATCCGTGTAGAGGGCGATTGGGATGCGCCCCCGAGCCACGGCCTGCTCTGCGAGGTCGGCCGGTTCCATCTGCAGCACGACAAGCGGCTCCGTGTACGGGAGCCTATGGTGCGGGATGGCGAGAGCTGGGGCACGGTAGATTGGAAAGAGGCCCTGGCCAAGGTGGCGGATGGCATATCTGCCAGTGATGGTATGTGCACTCTGGTTTCCGGCTTGGTCACGAATGAGGCCGCCGAGGCCATCGTTGAGACGCTTCCCGGCAACAAGCGCCAGATGGGCGCCGTATTGCTGGATGAGAGCGCCGGCCTAGAGGCTATGGACGAGGCCGATATGTTCGTCGTCATCGGGACTGACTTGACCGTCGATCATCAGGTGGCCGGTTTCGCCATCAAGCGCGGTGTGCGGCATCGTGGCGCGCGGTTGGTCCTGGTCGGCGATGGCGAGAACGGCTTGGCTCCTTGGGCATTCAAGCAAGTTGGCTTGGACGAGGGCGCCTCGGTTCTGGATATCGTGTCAGGCGCGGAAGCCCCGATGATCGTGTACGACGCAGCAGGTGCGTCGGTCGCGCGAAGTATGGCAGAGGCCGTGCCAAAGGCGACCTGCGTCTGCTTCACCGATGGTGCGAATACCAAGGGATTGGCGGCTGCGGGTATCGCCGAGGCCTTCCAGGCTGATGGTGCGGATGCGTACTTGGTCGTTGCTGGCGAGCTGACGGCTCCCTCCGACGAGGTAATGAATGCCCTGAAGGCGGCCAAGTTCGTGGCGGTACAAGCTAGCTTTGTCGAACCGTGGTCGGACGTAGCCGACGTGATCCTCCCGATGCCCACCATGTGGGAGAAGGGCGGCACTGTCACCGGTGCTGATGGCGTGGAGCGCAAGCTGCAGGCTGCGGTCAAGACTGAGGGGCTCTCGGAAGTTGCAGCCATCGAGCAACTCGGTGCGCTCCTGGCATAAGACGATTGAACCTGAGCGGGAAGCGAGGAATCATCATGGGCAAGGTTACGCTCTGTTCGGATTGGCTCGATGTTTGCTCCGGTTGCCACATGTCTCTGTTGGATATCGACGAACGCATCATTGAGCTGACCAAGCATGTGCAGATTCTTTCGAGCCCGATCACGGATCTGAAGCATCCGCCCAAAGAGGGCTGCGATGTGGGGATCCTGACGGGGGCCGTGAGCAACGATCACCAAGAGCACGTGGCGCGCACTATGCGTGAGCGCTGCAAAGTGCTCATCGCGGTGGGCGACTGTGCCGTCACAGGCGGTATCTGCACCATGCGCAACTTTTTCGACCTCGAGGACGTGCTAGAGCGCGGGTATGTGGAGACCGAGAGCACCAGCGAGAATCAAAAAGTGCCTCGCTCTCCCGAGATCGCCAAGCTGTTCCCGCGGGTCAAGGCGGTGGACCAGGTGGTCAAGGTGGACCTCCACATCCCGGGCTGCCCGCCACCGGCCGACGCGTGGTGGTACGCGATCACAGAGCTTTTGGCTGGCCGTACGCCTGTGTTGACGGATGATCTGCTGACATATGACTAGCGTTCTGGTGGCTGATGATGACCACCGGGCTCGGTACAGAGGAGTTGTAAGATGAGCCAAAAGCTGACCATCGACCCCGTAACGCGCATCGAGGGCCATGCCCGCGTGACTATTCGGGTGGATGATGACGGCAAGGTCGAGCAAGCCTTCATGCATGTGGACCAGTTCCGAGGCTTTGAAAAGTTCTCGGAAGGGCGCATGTACTATGAGATGCCGGTGATCACGCCGCGCATTTGCGGCATCTGCCCCGTGAGCCACCACTTGGCGTCGGCCAAGGCAACTGACCGGCTGGCCGGCGTCGAGCCGCCGCGCCCTGCGCACCTGCTGCGCGAGCTCTTGCACATGGGCCAGATCATCCAATCCCACTCGATGCATTTCTTCCATTTGGCGTCGCCTGATCTCCTACTGGGATTCGATGCGGACCCAGCCATTCGCAACGTGGTGGGTCTGATCGAGGCCGATCCCGCTTTGGCGGTCAAGGCCGTCAAGCTCCGCAAGTATGGGCAGGAGATCATCCGCCGGCTCTCTGGCCGACGCATCCACATGCACTGGGCTGTGCCCGGTGGCGTGGCTGCGCCGTTGACTGCCGACGACCGCGATTGGATCCTGAGCCAGGCCGACGAGATGCTGGGCTATGTGCAGGACGGCATCTCCGTGGCCAAGGCCTGGCTGGCAGAGAACCAGGATGTCGTCGAAACCTTTGCCAACTTCCCCTCGAACTACTTGGGGATGAACCGCGACGGCGCCCTTGAGCTGTACGAGGGTCCCGTGCGTATGAAGGACCGCGAGGGCAATTTGGTCGTCGAGTTCAACGGGTGCGACTATCTGGACTATATTTCGGAGCGTGTGGAGGATTGGTCCTACCTCAAGTTCCCGTACTATAAGGAGTTTGGCTATCCTGATGGTACCTACCGCGTAGCGCCTTTGGGACGGCTGAATGTGGCCGAGCGCATCGACACGCCGCTGGCGGACAAAGAACTAGAGGAGTACAAGGCGCTGGCCGAGGGCCCGGTTGAGCCTTCGCTCTACTTCCACTATGCTCGACTCATCGAGGACCTCTATGCCGTGGAGCGAGCCGTGGAGCTGTGCGAGGATGCCGACATCCTGTCGCACGACATCCGCGAGACGCGGCTGGAGATGACTGGCGAGGGCGTGGGCTGCATCGAGGCACCGCGCGGCACCCTATGGCATCACTACTGGACCGACGACAACGGTGTGATCACCAAGGTGAACCTCATCGTGGCCACCGGCAACAACAACTGGGCCATGAACAAGTCTGTCGATATGGTGGCCAAGGCATTCGTGGATCCCAACAATTTGACGGAGGGCATGCTCAACCGCGTCGAGGCGGCCATTCGCTGCTACGATCCGTGCCTTTCGTGCTCGACGCACGCACTGGGGCAGATGCCTTTCATCGTGCGCGTAGAGAATCGGGCCGGCGAGGTGTTGACGACACGCACGCGCGACTAGAGCCGTGTCTTCAGGATACTGGCGTTAGGGTCAGCGAGGTCTCTGCTTGCGCGGGGGCCTCGCTGCTTGTGGTAGCGCCCTGCATGGCGCTGGAGTGGGCCCAATGGCTTCTTTTCTCTTGATTCCCTATGGCAACGCGAGCCGACGCGACGATGGCGTGGCCTTTCACATTGCGAGCAGACTGCTCGAAAGGCTGGGTTTGCATACCGACGATGTAGAGGAGACCTCAACCTACGATGTCGCGGATGGGCTCACGATCATGGGCGTACACCAGCTCGCGCCCGAGCTGGCGCAGGATCTGGCTGAGGCAGACGTCGTGGTCTTTATCGATGCCCATGTGCCAGGCACTGCGTGGGACGACGTGCACTGGGAGCGAATCGAGGGCGAGCTACGTCCCAGCATGGTAACGCACCTCCTCAAACCTCAGAGCGTCCTCGCTTTATGCGAGGCAATCTACCAGCGCGCGCCGCAGGCCTATGTGCTGTCGGTCCTGGGCACCGATTTCGACTTTGGGGGGGAGCTCTCTGACCAAGCTCAGGCGCTGGTTGATCCTGCCGTTGATCGGGTGCTGACTCTCATGGGCGTACTGGGCCAGGAAGGATAGCCCATGCGTGGCGACGCCGAGGGCGCCGATCGTAAGGTCGCCGTATGGCGGGCGTACCGCTTGAGCGCAGACGGGATGTGCCCCGCAGAAGGCCATCTGGTCTGCGAGGCTCCCCTGCTCGTCCGGGTCGACAAGCATCCTGTTTCCGTGATGATGCGCACGCCCGGGAGGGATGCCGAACTAGCGACGGGGTTCCTCGTCTCGGAGGGGTTTGTGGCTTCTGCCAGCGATATTGCCTCGGTGACTATCAAGCACTCGTGCCACAATGAGCTATCCGAGGATCTCCGTTGTGCCGGCCGAGGATGGGCCGGCGACGTGGCTGACGTTAGGCTGGGGCGCGGGGCCGTCGCCAACAGCTCGACCGACAGGATGCGCATGGTATGGGCCGTGGCGGGGGGTCCCGGGCTTTGCTGGGACGTCGCTCTCCCGACGGTGGAGTGCGAGGTGAGCCTCAGCTGGCATGCTCTGGTTGCGGCGAGCGCCGACCTGAACGTGGCCCAGAAGCTGCGCGAACGGGCGGGCGGGGTGCATGGGTTCGGCATCTACCGAGATGGGGGCGAGCGTCTGGTCGTATGCGAGGACGTCGGCCGCCACAACGCCATGGACAAGGCCATCGGCTGGTGTTTGCGGCATGGGCTCACGGATACTTGGGCCTTTGGGCTCTGCTCGGGGCGGCTAAGCTACGAGATGGTGGCCAAGGCCGCTCGCGCAGGCCTTCCCATCCTGGCGTCCTTCTCGGCTCCCTCAAGCTTGGGCGTGATCACGGCGGAGCGCTGCAATATCACCCTCGTGGGCTACCTAGCGGGTTCGCAAGCCTTGGCCTACACGCACCCTGAACGCCTGGCAACCTAGGGCGCCTCTAGGGCAATCTCGTCGATGCGCCTCCATGTGCCGTCTTGGTCCCTCAAGAATAGGCGTAGCCGCCCTGGCTGCAGCTCCGCCCCGACCTCTATGCGCAGGAGTTGCCGCACGATCTCCTGATCGATCCAGGCGTTAGGAGGATGGGTTTCGGTACCTATACTTACGTTGATGGCTTGCACGTTGCCCCGGCCATCGCGCATCTCGAACGTGGCGTCACCAGATGGGCTAGCAGGGCCTGTTCGCTGCCAAAAGAGCTTCAGCTCCAGGGACTCGCCTGGCCGTAGCGACCTATCGGGGGTGTGCGCATAGCCTGCCGCATAGGCGCTATGCCCGATGAGACGGATACCTTTCAGAGAAACGTCGTCCCTGGAAGCCATGTCGAGAGCCGACGCCGGCGGCGATGTGTTGGCCCGCTCGATGGCGATATCCCCCAGGGAGATGATGTCCGATGTCCGTCCTTCACATGTAACGGCTAGCCTCTGGCCGGTCTCTGGGTCGTACATGCCAGCGACGAGGCGGTAGCTTCCGGGAGGCGTGCCTGGTCGAATGACGATGCCATGTCGGTCCACGATCTCTTTGCCAACTTCCCAACTGCTCGTGGGACGGCTATAGCCCACCGGTTCGGCATCCCGTTGGGCGACGATCTGCCCATTTGGGTCGAGTAGGTGGAGGAAGACCTTGTATTGTTCCGCAACAGGAGCGATGGCTCGCCAGGCAAGCTCGACCTGAAGGATGCCGCCGCTCTCGGCAGAGGGCGTGAGTGCTGCGCCATCAAGCATGATGGCCTCGCCCAAGCTGCAAGCGAGCTCTTGCCTGGCAAGGGAGATGCTCTCGCTGGGTGTGGCATACACCACCAGGCGCAGGTCGCCGAACCAGGCATCCATGGCTCGGAAAGCGTGGCGATCCAGCCAGCTTTCGACAAAGCGATCCGGGTCGCTCTCGTCCGTCGCCCAGAAGATGCCATAGAGACGTGCGTGCTCGCTGACGATGGCTTCTAGCTGCTCTGCTGTGATCTGCACGTCCAGTGGCCGCTGCAGAGGCAGGGGATACATGGGCACGCCATCGGAGGCATACAGGTCCACCGTCTCGATCTGGCTGGGAGCGTTGATTAGGATCGCGTCGTTAGGGCTTGCTACGGCCTCGATGTAGGCCACGATGCCGCGATAGTCATCGCGAAAGGTGCTGGAATCGTGGTATTGCTGCCAGAGTGCTGACCCGCTTACCGCCAGGGCAAAGGCCGTCAGCGCCGCACCGACTGCGACGCCTGCGCCCTTGCCCCATTGGCTCTTGGCATACTGAGCCATGGCGAGGGTTCCCCAGGCTACCAGGGCAGCGAACGCGGGCGCCACGAGGAGCGCGAACTTGGGCTTGTACATAGGACGCGCCAGCGAATAGAGCCCCATGGTTGCTATGGGTATCAGCAAGTAGAGCGCCCACAGGCTGGCGAGTCGCTTCTTCCACACCTCGGAAAGCGTGCCGATCAGGGCCAGTGCGGCTACGAGATAGCCCAGCCACTGCAGCCATCCACTCGGTCGCACGGCAGTGCCGAGGGCCAGCGTCGTCGCGACGCTCTTGGCAAAGGCGGCGAGGCTTCCCCGTTGCCCTACGGCCGGCCACTGGGTAAGGGCGCGCCATGAAAGCGCGATCCATGGCGCATAGAGCGCGACGAGCAGCAACTGCAGCGCGATCCATCGGGCGGCCAGATTGAGCCGTTGCCGCTTGCTTGCCACTGCTCCAGTGAAGAGCCACGGGAGCATGCCCAGGTTCTGAGCCAGGACCAGCGTGAACCCCACATAGTGGGTGTAGATGAGGAGGACTGTCGCGAGCAGATAGGGCCCCGCCCGAAGGAACCACCGGTTGGCGGCTAGGGTGTCGTCATTTCGGATGCGTAGCCATGCTGCCATCGATGTGCAACCCAGCGCCGTGGCGAGCATGTACATGCGCGCTTCTTGGGCATAGTAGACCTGAATCGGCGCGATGGCTGCCAAGACGCCTGCCAAGAGTGCGGTGTCACGGCCCGCGGTACGTTGGACTAGCGCGCGTGTCAGCGCGACCGTCGCTACGCCGAAAAGGGCCGACAGCGAGCGCGCAGCCGTCTCAGATGGACCAAAGAGCCGCATCCAGCCATGGAGCAGCAGGTAGTAGAAGGGGGGATGGATATCGTGAGATGCCCCCTCGAGGATCAGCGCGATGCTGCGGCTGGCGAGGGCGACACTCGTGCCCTCGTCGTTCCAGAAGCTCTGGTACCCGATGCGGTAGAAACGCAATGCCGTTGCCAGAAGTAGGAGCCCTGGCAAGATAAGGCGGCGCTGCCACGACAGGGCACGGGAAGCGCTAGGGGGAGGCATGGCTCAATGTCTCCCAAGCACCAGGATGAGGACGCCGACGATAGCCACGATGCCGGTGGCTGCGAGCGCCAGCCGTTGACCCGACGGCGTCCTCTGGACCAAGAACCCGTCCAGTTTCAGCGGCGCATCGCCTACGGTAACGCGAACGTCATGGACGGCGTCAGGAAGGCGTCGCGCTAACACCAGCGTCGGTGCCTTGCTCTGGGGATCTATGCCCGCTCTGGGCGAGGCGATGACCTTGTCATCGATCTGCACGACCAGTTGCGCATCCTCCGGATAGGCCTCACGGAGTACCAAGGCGATCTCTGTGCCGCGGACGCGCGCGTAGAGACCGGCGCTAGGTGATCCGGTATGGTATGAGCCAAGCACCGCCTCGGGATCCTCGATCTGTTGCCAGGATCCCTCGTATGTCACGGCCCAGTGGTCTTCTTGGTGGTAGCCCATCTCCATGATGGGGGGAGCGCTAGCGTACTCGGCGAGCGCGTCGTACACGGGCAGCGGCTCGAAATCCGGCTCTAGCATACGAAAGTAGTACCAAGCCTGATCGCGCTCAGCATCGGAAGGGCGGCGGAGGAACCAGTAGTTCATCACTCCCATCCAGGGCCATTCCTGCTGGGCGCGCTGATAGGCCTCCACCGCGTAGCGGGCTTGCTGAGCCTCTGAGACGCGCCCATAGGGGGCCTCGCCAAAGCCCGCCGGAATGGCGCTCCAGCCCACCTCGGTCGCCCAAATCGGTTTTTGGGCATCGCCGTTCTCTACCATGATGGCGCGAAGGAGCTGCACCCGCGAAAAGTTGGTCCGATCTCGGCTAGTGCGCCGGTCCATCGGCCCCGTCCATAGCCCATAGACCTGAGCGCCCATGATATCAAAGGCCCCGCGCACGCCGGCCTGGTACATCCGCTCCAGGTAGAGGAGATCGCTCATGTTGCGTGGGCCGAACTCGTCGGGGACCTCCTCGGTGTTCTGAGCGAGGCCGGCCGCGAGGATGACACAGTTGGGATCCGCCTCCTTGACGCGGCGGTAGGCGATCTCGAGGAGTTCCGTATAGGCTTCGGGGTTGGCAGGCTGGTCGCCCCACTCGGGGTAGATGTTGGGCTCGTTCCAGATCTGATAGTAGCGGATGCGTCCCTTGTAGCGATCGACGACCGTCCACACGAAATCGCCGAAATCGTTGGGATCATCCGGCGGAGCCATCGTCCATCCCGCGGCATCACCAACAGACCGTGACCAAGCTGGTGGGTTGTCCAATCGTGCGATAATCTCGATGTCATACTGTTCGGCCAGATCCACGATGCGGTCGTACTTGGCCCAGGCGCTGACGTTCCACTTGTGGTCCCAAAAGTCGCCCTTGGCCGATATCTCGATGTCCTCCCACGGGAATTGCTGGCGGATCCAGGTGAATCCCGCATCGGCGATCAGCGCAAGGGAACGCTCCACCTTGGCAACCTCTGCCTCCTGCTCGAGGAAGGTGTTGACGCCATAGGGAGGGAGACCCGTGTGTTCGATGGGAAACATGGGGGCAGTCTCGGGCGCTGGCTTCGTCAGCCGTAGGTAGGCCAAGGCGAGCGTGCCCTTGATCTGTTCCCCCAGGGCCTCCTCGCCTGTCCATCCAGCCATGGTCTCTCGCAATCGACCCGCAAATGCCAGGATGACGAGAGCGCACACCACCAGAAGCGCCGACAGGATTCGGAGACGCGTTGCCCAGTTGTGTGACTTTTGGGAATCGTGCAAGTTGCTCATGACAGTGTCTCTGTAATGATGCTCGCGGGTGACGGGATGGGGTGCACGTGATGTCTAGGTGTCAAGGGGGCGGCGGCGCGTGCTCCGACGGGGGGGCTTGGCGCGAGCCTGGTTGCCCTCATAGCGAGGCGCGTGAATGTCCAGCACCTGGCACACGTCGCGGTTCTCGAACCTGGCTTTCAGTCGGTCGTCGACCCCTGCCCAGTCGGCCGAGCCGATGGTGAGTACAGTCGGCAGACGCGAGACATAGCGATAGTTGAGAATCTGAAAGAGCTTTTCCTCGGCCCAAGGCGTCGGGCTCTGGCTACCCATGTCATCGAGGACGAGGAAAAAACACCGCCGAATCTGGTCAAAGAGCTGGTCGTAGCTGACGGGAGCGTTGGGCTGGAACGTGGCCCTCAGGTGGTCCAGGAGATCAGAGACGACGACGAAAAGGACCTTCTGGCCTGAGAGGCTCACGCGATTAGCGGCAGCAGCCGCCAGGTGCGTTTTGCCCACACCAAAGGGGCCGCGCAGTACCACCCAATTCGGGGGCCGGGGATCCTCTACCAGCCTCGCGAGGTGCCTCGCGACCTGGCGCAACTCGGTCGTCAGTTTCGGATCGATCTCGTGCTGGCGCAGCGAGAAGGACTCGAAGGTCATGTCAGCATAGAGGTTCAGGCTGCCAAAGCTCTCGTTCTTGCCCATGGTGCGAAAGTCAGCAGCATAGATGGGCAGGCTCGTCACCAGATCCTTGTCGCGCAGCCGAGAGGCCAGGCGTGGGTCCATGGACTCGATGCTCTGATTGGTGGTAATGACCGTAGGGAGCTCGGCGTTGTATCGGTAGTTCAGGATCTGGTAGAGCTTTTCCGTGGCCCAAGGTGTTGCATTCTGCGTGCCTAGGTCGTCCAAGACTAGCAGCTCTACCTGGCGGACCTGCTCGAACCGAGTGTCATAGCTGACGGTGCTGGAGGGCGCATAAGCGGCGCGAAGATGGTCCAGAAGGTCGGGTACGACCACAAAGAGCACCGGGTGGCCTTGGCTGAGGCGCTCGTTCGCAATGGCTGCTGCCAGATGGGTCTTGCCGCAGCCATAGGTACCGGTCAGGAGCAGCCAGCCTTCAGGATGCTTCGCAAAGGTCTTGCAGGCATCCACGGCAGAGCGCAGCGCCATGACGACTTCACCAGAGCCAGGCGCATCGGTCACAAACGTGTCGAAGGTTTGCTTGGCGAGGTGCGCTAGGTTGCTTACCTCTCTGAGGCGAGTCAGACGCTTCTTGGCGGCTTTGCGTCGCTGACAGATGCACGGCACCGCTTTGCCGTAGCGTGGGTCGGACACGGGGACATCCAGCCGCACAAAGCCGACGCCTCCGCAGATGGGACAGGTGGTCTGTGGTTCTTCTTCCCGAGTTGGGTGGTCGCTCATGATCAGCGTTTCGCTCGTGCCGGAGGCCGCTTGGATGCCCAGTCGCCGTCATCCTTGCCGTCGCG
>JBNGEB010000004.1:0-20099 GCA_049975585.1 Anaerolineae bacterium | reverse complement strand
CCAACGTTGCAGGATGGCTTTGATGTAGCGCCAGTTGCGCACGTTGCGCTCCACCGCAATGCGGAAAGCGTCCTCGATCCATTCCTGGGGATAGTCGCGCTCGGCTTCCTGGAGCTGCTCCGCAATCAGGGGCTGCAAGAGCCCGATGTTCTGCTCATAGAGCTCATAGATGGTGGGTTGTGGCATGGCCGGCTTGGGCTCGCGCACAAAGCCGGGCCGTTCGAGCAGTAACGTTCCGGCCTTGACCTCTTTGGCCGCCCTGCGGCCTTGAGGGGTGTTGGCGAGCAAGTAGCGCTCCTCTCCCGTCTCGTCCACGATGCGCAGCTCGAGCAGCGAGCCTCTCGCGCAAGCCTTGTCCACGGCGACTCGGATGGCCTCGTCGATATCTCGCTCCGGTGGCTGGGCGAGCGCTTGTCGTAGCACGCTTTCCTTCAAGAGTTCCTTCATGGTCAGATAGCGGGGGTAGCCGGTCTGGCGATGGAGTGCCCAGAACATGTAAAGCGTCAACACGAGCTCGTCGCGCGTGTCGATCGCTGGCAGGAGCTCAGTAAAGAACAGATCCGGAAGCGGCGTGAAGCGCGTCTTGCCTACCGGAAAGCCCGCGAACGACCTCATAGCGGCTCAAAGACGTCGTCAAAGCCGTCGCCCCCGTAATAGTCCTCCGGCGCTCGGGTCTCGAGGTCGGCAAAGCGCGTGTGCTCCGCGTCAAAGTGCAAGGACACGCGCCCGAGGGGGCCGTTGCGGTGCTTGGCGATGATGATATCTCGGATGTCGGCGCGCTCTGGATCCTCATCCGGGTCATCCTGGTAGATGAACATGACGACGTCGGCGTCCTGCTCGATGGATCCGCTCTCTCGAAGGTCCGAGAGCTTGGGCACGCGGTCGGCCCGGGATTCGACGGCTCGCGATAGCTGCGATAGGGCGACAACCGGGATCTTGAGCTCACGAGCCAAGCCCTTAAGAGAGCGCGAGATGTACGATATCTCCTGAACCCGGTTCTCGCTCCGACGGTTGCCGCCGTGCATGAGTTGTAAATAGTCCACGACCACCAGGTCCAAATCATACTCTGCAGCCAGGCGGCGGGCTTTGGTCCGCAGCTCCATGGGGGAGGGCGAAGGCGTATCGTCGATAAAGATCCGCGTCTTGGCGTACTTTTCAATCGAGAGGGTAAGTTGCTGCCACTCGACACCCTCGATGCGCCCTAGGCGAAGCCGCTGCGAATCGATGCCCGTATCGGATGAGATAAGGCGCTGTGCAAGCTGTTCGGACGACATCTCCAGCGTAAAGAGCGCCACGACGGCGTTGTACTTGGTGGCGGCGTTGGCAGCCATGGCGAGCGCGAGGCTCGTCTTGCCGACGCCGGGCCTCGCCGCGATGATGATGAGATCCGAGGGCTGCAAACCCCCCAGGATCTGGTCCAGGCTAGAGAACCCCGTCGGGACACCGAGCGGCTCACCAGCGTGCTCTACCAGGAACTCTAGCCGCCGGTAATAGTCCTCGACGATCTCGCTCATCGGCCGGAGCGCGCGGCTGATCCTGCGCTGCGAGACGTCAAAGAGGAGCTGCTCGGCTCGGTCAATGACCTCATCGACGTCGTCATGCTCCTCGTAGGCCAGCGCAGCGATGCCGCCAGCCGCGGCGATCAGGCGCCGCATAACGGCTGCGCGCTCCACAATATGGCCATAATGTTCGACGTGAATCGATGTGGGGACGCTGTTGATAAGCGATGTGAGGTAGGCACCGCCACCGATGCGCTCTAGCTCGCCCATGCGTTCCAGCTCGTCCACTACCGTCACAAAGTCAGCGGGCTGGCGACGCTCATGGAGGGCACGGATCGCGTTATAGATGGCGCCGTGCGATTCTCTGTAGAAATCCTCGGCCTCTAGAAAGCCTGCCACTTTGATGATGGCATCGGGATCGATCAGGAGGCTACCCAGGACCGATTGCTCAGCCTCTATATTCTGTGGGGGGAGCCTATCGGCTGCCATGGTTCACTCTCGATCTTCCGAGTCGAGGCTATCCAAGAGGTCGCGAAAGGCGCCTAGGCCCTCGTCTTCACTCTCTGGCTTGGCCTCGCGAATCTCGGGTGACGGATAGATGGCCGCCTTGTCCATGACGCTTTCCTCGGCATAGATGGGCACGGACGCTCGCACGGCTAGAGCGATGGCGTCACTCGGGCGAGAGTCGATCAGCACCAGATCGCCATTGCGCTCGACGGCTAGCTGAGCAAAGAACGTGGGCTCCCTCAGGTCATTCACCACGATGTATTGTAGGGTGCCTTCAAGCTCCCCAATGACATTGTTCAGCAGGTCATGCGTCATGGGGCGCGGGACCTGGGCGCCTTGAAGCTTGATGGCGATGGCCTCTGATTCGTTCATGCCAATCCAGATGGGCAAATAGCGCTCCTCGCGGATCTCCTTGAGAAGGACCACGCGATAGCGCGACAACAGACTGTATAGAACGGCATACACAGAGAGTTCGATCATGCGTCATGCGCTCCACTTCCCCTTGCGGCTCTCTGCGATTATACCACGGGGGACATGGGTCTCACAACCAATGTCAGGTTGGGCGGTCGGCTGGAAACGCGGCAGCGATGGCTTCCAGGCGCGCTGCGGGGGGCGAATGGCCAAGGAACGCGCGGATGGCTAGGGCAAAGATTGCGTGCCGCCGGCCCCGCCGTGTTGGGGGCCCGTACCTAATCAGGGGCCAGTTAGGCTCCCCCAAAGCGCACGCGCAGAACGATCAAGACCACCCCCGCGCAGCATACAAGCAGGTACTCGACCACCTGTTGGGATTTCAGGTCGTCTCGGAGGGCGTGGCGCAGCATGCCCACCATCACATAGAAGGCTAGCAGCAACAACCCGCCCGCTGTCACAGAGCCGACTGCGCAATAGTTGAGCGCCCAAGTGAACTGCCCTAGCAATCCTCCTACAGTCAGAGAGGCCGCTAGTGTCCGCCATGGTGTGATGCCTAGCGGAAAGAAAAGGCCTAGGGCGGCCAAGGCCCCAAGGACAGCTATGGCCGTGGCAGAGATGGCGCTGCGAAGATGCGCTGCGTGCAGCCCCGTAAGGATGGCCAAGAGCCCAACATAGGTGGCGAGGTCCTCAAGCACGGAGCTCGGCCGATCGCGGCTCATGCGCGCTCGGGGCTCTGATAGCCTCATGAGCAGGACCAACCCGACGCCCGTACCGATAGCAAAGGCAGCTCGTGTGAGCGACGTCGCAAAGCTAGGGGCGATCTCCCACATGGCCACGGCCCATACCATGGGCAATGCCCAGTGTGCAGCGAGCCCTAGCAGGGCTCGCAGGCCCCTCGTGCCGGCAGGTAGGCTCGCACCTAGGACGGCAGAACCCACTAATCCGGCTGCGAGAGCTGGCCCGAGCAGGTTGGCTCCAATTTCTAGTGTCAGCTCTGAGCCGAGAAAGCTGGCCGAAAATTCCCACGAGGGAATCTGTGCCAGGGGAGCAACGGCCACCATGAGCGCCACAAGCGCTGCAGCAATGGCCTGCATCTCACGCTGAGGATGGTCTGGTGCGATGGTCGGATCCATAGTGAGGCCATTCTAGACCTGGTGACGTGTACGGTCAATCTGAGGGTACCGAGAGCTTGACATGCCTCACACTCACGTCCTAAAATCGCGGTACACTGGAATCATAGCATGCGATAAGGAGCCTAGAGATGCGAACAGTGCCGATCGGTATCGCGATGCTCAACGATGAGCGCCCCCACGTTTGGCAGGAGAATAACCCTGCCAACGAAGCGGTGGTGCAAAAGTGGGCCGACATCATCCGTAAGGGGCTGAAGAATGTGGATGGCTCGGCGCCGGAGGTAGTGGTTGCTTCCAAGATCGTGACGTCCACGCGTGTGGCACAGCAAGTGGGCGAGGAGCTGCGACGCGCCGGCGTTCGCGTGCTCGTCATGTGCTACAATGTTTGGGACTTTCCTTTCCTGGCTTGGCCTTTGGTCAACACGGTCGGTCGCGATGTGCCCATCCTTAGCCTCTCGAACAACAACGGCAAGTTTCCTGGGAACGTGGGGTTGCTCGCTACCGACGGCGCCCTCCGGCAAGCCGGCGTTCGAACGCACCGCGTCGTTGGGGGTATCGACGACCCTGACACGCATGCTAAAGTCTTTGATTGGCTACGGGGCGCCCAGGCCGTTGCCACCATGCGGAACGAGGTCTTTGGCATCTATGGCGGGCACTCGATGGGCATGGAGACCGGTTACTTTCACCTGGTGCCCACCCTAAAGACCCTTGGCGTAACGGGACGACAGATTGACCAGCTCTGGCTGCTGAAGGTCATGGAGAACGAGGTCGACGAGGCCGAGGTCGAGAAGGGGCTGGCCTGGTTTGAGGAGCTCTTGGGGGATCGCATCCTGTACGATGGCAAGATGCTGACCCGTGAGACGCTCAAGACGCAGCTACGCCTCTACCTGGCGATGAACATGGTGAACGCGGACAAGGGGTTCGACTTTTGCGGACTCAAGGGCCAGCGGGAGCTGACGGAGCATGTCTGCCTGGGCGATGTGGCCGAGATGCTCATGAATGATCCCTACGATTGGAACGGGCCGAAAGAGCCCATCGTCTGTGCCACCGAGGCCGATGCCTATGCGGCCCTGACCATGCAGGTGCTCAAGTACGTCAGCGGTGGGCTGCCGTCACTCTTTATGGATGTGCGGCTTTATTTGCCAGAGATGGGGATTTGGGACTGGTGCAACTCTGGGAACCATGCGTCATGGTATGCGAACCAGAGTTTTGATCCCGCCGAGAACATGGCCAAGGTGCATCTGCATCCGGCGCTAGAGTTCTATTTTAAAGCGGGTGGTGCCTCGGTCGAGTTCGATGCCAAGCCAGGCCCGATGACCTTTGCGCGCTTGGGCATCTGGGATGACAAGCCGTTTATGGTGATCATGAAGGGCGAGAGCATGGACTTGCCTGCCGACGAGCGGGCTCGGATCAACGCCATGACCGATCCCACGTGGCCACACGTGCATGCGAAGCTATCCGCGTCGTTTGACGAATTCCTCAAGCTGTTTCCCTGCAACCACGTGATGGGAACCGTGGGAGACAAGGTGCAGGCGCTGACTATGGCCTGCGAGATCGCTGGCATCACGCCGGTAATCCTCGGCCCCGAGGGCGAGGACCGGTATCCGCCGATCTGGGAACGGGTACGCTAGAAGGTGCGTGCGATGCGCGGCGGGGAGTCGGTGCCCCGCCGCCTGCTCTTTGTCGAGAGATCCAGTGGGATGAGTTTGTGAAGGGCCTTCTCAGGACGATGGCTGGGGCGGTGGAACGGATTCGTCGCAACCACGCCTTGGAGCATGCCACGATTCACATGTTGGCTCCCATGGCGGGAGGAGCCCATCTGGCTGGCTGCACGCTGGGCAGTGGCTTTCTGATCATGGGCCCCGTGCCTACGCAGATCGTCGAGATTGCCACCTCGCGCGCGCTGCAAGGTCTGACAGCCGATCCTGGCCTGGCCGTCCATCCTCGCTGCGGGACCAACCTGGCTGTAGCTGGCTTGCTGGCGGGCGCGCTCTTGTCGGTTGCAGAGTCCTCTCGTCCGCGAGGCCTTCGTGCTTGGCTCTGGCGCGGTCTGGCACTCGGGATAGCCGCGCTCCTGGCTCGGCCTGCCGGGTTATGGGCTCAGCGTCACCTCACCACGTCTGGCCATGTGGAGGGGATGGGCATTGCTGGAATTCGCCGGTTGCGCTGGGGACGGTGGACGTTGCATCACGTCGTGACGCGCTACACAGGGTGACTTACCGATGTTCTACGTCTTGCATGGTGATGAGGAATACCTGAAGGCCGAGCGCGTAGCGGACCTCAGATCGCGCGTGGCGGGCGATGCTACGGGGGGGCTCAACGTCAGTGAGCTTGACGGTCGCAGCACGACCGTGCTCGAGGTGCTGAACGCGTCTCGCGCGATGCCCTTTTTGGCCGAGAGGCGCCTGGTCATCGTCTATGGGCTGTTGGAGCAGTTGGCCAAGGGGGGGCAGAGTCGTGCGGAAGAGCTACAGTCTCTCGTGGAGGGTCTCGAGACGCTGCCCGATACCGCGCGACTCTTGCTCGTAGAAGACACCAAGCTCTCTGCCAGCCATCCGGTGATCAAGCTCGCGGCTCGCTGCGACGCAGGGCACGAGCTTGTCTACAGCAAGCTGGAGGGGGCCAAACTCGAGGCATGGGTGACAGCGCGTGCGCAGTCCAAGGGGACGGGGATCACGCCCTCAGCCGCCAGGTTGCTGATCCGCGACACGAGGGGAGACCTACGCCAGCTTGATAGCTGGCTTGAGGTGCTGGCGGCGTCGGTGGGCTATCGTCGTTCCATAGACGACGAGGCCGTTCGGGAGCACGTGCCGGTGGCACGAGAGGCCGAGATCTTTGATCTGGTGGATAGCATCGGTTTGCGCCAGACGGACCGAGCTCTGGAACAGGTTCGCATTCTCTTGGATGAGGGGCGTCATCCGTTGCAGATGCTATCCATGATCGCTAGGCAGGTCCGGATGCTGATCACGGTATCGGAGCAGAGCAAGCGGGGGGTTGCTACTGCCGATGTCCTCAGGCAGCTTGGCTTGCGACCTACGTACACGGGGCTCTATCGCAAGCTGCATGAACAGAGCAGGCGCTTCCGCTTGGCAGAGTTGGAGCAGCTACAGCGCGAGGTCGTCGCGCTTGACTATGCGATCAAGACGGGTCAGGTGGAACCTGAGGTCGGGTTGCAGACGCTCGTCGTGCAAGCATGCGCCAAGCTCGTTTCTCCGTCTTTCTAGCTTACCAGCCTAGTAGCTTCGCCCGGACGCGCTGGGCGAGCGCGATCTCTTGCTCATCGCCGCAACCGAGATCGAGATAGAGCTGGCACGGATGGACGAGGGCAATGCCGGGGGGAGTGGTCTGCGCTCCCCAGAAGACACTCTGGTCGTAAGGATTGAACACAAAGACGTAGGTGTCGCCTCGCTCCTCGTCCAATTCCAGAGTGCTCACTATGTCGTCCGGAACACCGTCCCAGTATAGCGCCAAGCGATGCGGCGAGACCTCGCTCGGTAGGTAGGAGCAAGCTGCCGACCAGAGTGTCAGGGCGCAGCTATCGGCCTTGGTAGCAAATCCGCGGTGGAGCTTGGCAAGGAGGCTGCCAGCCGGCTGATTGGCTCGAAAGACGCGAAAGACGCTGCGATGAATGTCATAGGCCTGGGCCCAGCTCTCGAGGAGGCCTCCCGGATCAAAGAGCTGCAGCCCGTCGCGGCTCTTGACGACTAGGCGGTCCTCGGCCAGCGTGGTCGTGACCATGCTCGCTAGGCCGAGACTGATATGCGCTTCAGCGGCTAGCTCTCGCATTCGCCATCGGCGGCGTGGATGCATCAGCAACGTGCGAGCGACGCGCTCAGCCTTGCCTTCAAAGGGTGCGTGGACACCACTGCTGGGGGTGGCTTCGGGCTTGTGCCGCTCGACCACATAGAAGAGGCTTTCGGTTTCAATGTGGGCGTTGCCGGTGAGATCCAGCCAGCCCACGTTGGCCTGCTCGCAGGCTTGCTGGCCCTCGGGGCTCATCTGGGGGGCTAGGAGCGTGGGGACCAGCCCCTTGGCACGGGTTTCTTGCTGGGGGAGCCGTTCAAGCGCCCGGAGCACGGCCTGTTCTCCCCCTTCGCCAACGGCGAGGATATCGAGCGAGGCGGTGGCCGATGCCCCCATCTGGAGCTGAAGCTGCAACCGAGAAGGACCGATGCCGCCGCTGCTAACCCGCCGCATGCTGCGGAAGGCCAGCTTGGGGTACAGCTTGTCGAACTCGTGTAAGAAACGCGAAAGCACGTCTGCCTGACGCACGGCTACCTCCTGGGCCTATTCTGCCGTTGGTTGCGTGCGGTGGCAAGTCGACAATGAGGAGGGGACCATGCGTGTTGTGACCGTATCCGAAATGCAGGCGGCAGAGCGCAAAGCGAACGCGCGAGGCCTTGCGTATGACACCATGATGGAGAACGCGGGCAGATCCGTCGCTTGCGTTGTAGCCCAGGCGGCTAGGTCCACGTGGGAGCGCGTGCTGGTGTTGGTGGGGCCTGGCCACAATGGCGGCGATGGCCTCGTGGCAGCGCGCTATCTTTGTCGCTGGGGGTATCGCGTCACCGTCTATCTCTGGAAGCGCCCTCAGCGGGAGGACGATCTCAACCTGACCAGGCTCTCGCGGTTGCCCATTCCACAATTGCGTGAGGAGCAGGATCCCGGCGGCGCGCTGCTGCGCAGAGCCCTCCAGGATCACGAGATCTGGGTGGATGCGCTGCTGGGCACGGGCGCCAAGGGCCCGCTGCGCGATCCGCTGCCCCGGCTGCTTGGACTGGCACGCGAGGTGCGCCAGGATGCGCGCCGCAAGATGCCTGGCGGGCAGAGCGGCCCGACGAGGCCGTTGGTGGTGGCCGTGGATACGCCAAGCGGCGTCGATTGCGACACGGGCCAGGCTGACGACAGGGTCATGGCAGCGGATCTCACCGTCACCTTTGCGGCGCCCAAGCGAGGTTTCTATCGCTTTCCCGCCGCTGGGCTGCTTGGAGAGTTGCGGGTCGCGGATATTGCTCTGCCGGAGGATACGTTCGGGCCTGGTCTTCGGGTCGCCGATCATGACTTGGTTGCGCGGAGGCTACCGCCAAGGCCACTGGATGGCCACAAGGGCACGTTTGGCACGGTGCTAGTGCTTGCGGGCTCGCGACGCTACTGCGGAGCGCCGAGGCTGGCCGCGATGGGTTGCGCCAGGTCCGGCACTGGGTTGGTGAGACTGGGCGTGCCCGCGTGTATCTATAAAGTCGTGGCAAGTAGCGTCATGGAGCCGGTCTTTGCGCCGCTGCCGGATGATGGCGAGGGCTTGGCGGCTAGCGATCCCCAGCAGTTGAGAGCTGCTCTCGAGGGCGCCGAGGTCGTGTTGGCAGGTCCAGGATGGGGGCAGTCGGCGGAGCGAGCGCGCTTCCTGGACGAGCTGCTCGCCATGGCAACCCAGGGATCGGCGCGCTGGGTGCTTGATGCTGATGCGCTGAACTTGCTCTCTCAGAGAGAGAATTGGTGGCGAGACTTGCCGCGCGAGGCGATCCTCACCCCGCACCCTGGCGAGATGGCACGCCTGCTCGGCTGCTCCGTTGGCGATGTGCAGGAGGACCGGGTGGCGGTAGCACGTGAGGCAGCATCTCGCTGGGGGTGTACGGTGGTGCTCAAGGGGGCGTTTACAGTGATAGCCGACCCTGAGGCGGGCGAGGTGCTCCTGCCCTTTGCCAACCCGGCGCTGGCGTCTGGGGGTACAGGCGATGTGCTAGCGGGAGCGATCGCAGGGCTTTGGGCCCAACAAGATGACAGGTACGCCGCCGCCCTGTGCGGGGCGTACCTGCATGGTTACGCTGGGGAAATCATGCGCGACCGCCTTGGAGCAGCGGGCGTCGTAGCTAGCGATCTCCTCGAGACGCTGCCCATCGCGCGAGCGAGGCTGGTCGCCCCGCAGCCCTAGGTCTGGAAGGCGCAGCCGGGCTTGCTAGGCCTCGGACCCCTCGCCCGTCAGCTCAACAGCATCATCAGCCTGCTCGTCGAGCTGGGACAGCAGCTCTGCTTTGCGCTGCGCGGCTGCCTTTTGTCCCTCTTCGATGGCTTCTTGGAGGCGCTTCTTCTGCTCATCCAGGAAGGCCTGGCTTTTGGTACGGATGGTCTCTGCTCGGTGGGTAGCTTCTTCGGTGAGCTCGTCGGCCTGCTGTTTCAGCTCGATGCTCTTCTGCTTGATATAATCGCGGGTCTCATCGCCACTTTGTGGTGCGAAGAGAAGGGCGACGGCCGCGCCCGCGAGGGCGCCCACAAAGAAACCGGTGAAGAACCCGCCAGAGTCTCTCTCGCTCATCCTATACCTCCTTCTGGGGCCGTTCCGATGTTGGTTGCGCGGCTTCTCGGTCGTGGTCAAGCTTGCGACGGATGCCGACAAGGGAGCGAAGCGCCTGCAAGGTGCCGCTGGTGTAGCTGGACACCTGCACAAGCGGCTTGACCATGCTTTCACTCATTACGTTGGCGGTGCCACGCATCGTGCGGGCGGTGTCATTCGCTGCCTTGAGCATGGGCGCGATCTCGTCGCGTAGCAGCGAGACAAGCTTGCGAATCTGGCCCAAGGTGACGAGAAGCAACACGCCGATAACGATGGACTCTATCGCCAACACCACAATGGCCAGATCCCGCACGGCTTCGAGCGCCATATGGCTCCTCCTCGATCAGACTCCTCATGCCTTGTGCGCGCGGCCAGCATCTATAGAGTATATCATAGCTTGGCGAGGCGCGCAACGTTCATGGCTGCAATAGAAAGAACGCTCGGAAGAACGAGATCGATGGGCCCAAGGGAAAGGATAGAAAGATGGAAAAAATCCGATAAAACGGCACCCACACAAAAGGTAGTGACGCCCACCGTCCAACTCACTAGGAGGCGTGATCCTTTGGTCGCGGCTAAAAGGTGAAAGATGCCGGCGAGCAACGTCCCCATCACGAGTGCGAGCACGGCTGCGGGAGTGAGCACGGCCAAGAGCATCTCTTGCATCGTCTAGGTCTCCCCTGGCGGGAGGGTGCGCTGGATAATCCCCCCGCCTATCACGCATTCACCTCGGTAGAGCACGACATGTTGGCCTGGCGTGATGTCACGCAAGGGGCGAGCAAGGGCTAGCCGCACCCTCCCATCGGATAGCGGCCAGATGGTAGCTCCTACGGCCGACGCGCGGTACCTGACCTTGGCGCGAAACCAACTGCCCGCTGGCGGCCGATCGCTCACTTGATAGCGCATCTCGACCGCGTCCAGCTCCTGGCAGCCGAGCTGATCCGCATGGGCCACGATCACCGTGTTCGTTGCCGCGTCTAGCCGAAGAACATAGTAGGGTCGTGAGGCCGAGAGCCCCAGTCCTCGCCGCTGCCCTACGGTATAGTACGCGAGTCCCCCATGGGTTCCAAGCAACTCACCATCAACGCTGCGGATAGATCCTGGTTGTGCGGCTCTAGGCGCCAGCCTACGCACGAGCTCGGCATAGTCGCCTTTGGGCACGAAACAGAGATCCTGGCTCTCTGCCCGCTTCACGGAGGGGAGGCCGGCGTTGTCCGCGATGTCCCGCACCTCGGATTTCAAGAGATTCCCCAGCGGAAAGATGGTGTGGCTGAGCGCATCGCGCGGGATGGCGTACAGCACGTAGGATTGGTCCTTGGATAGATCGCGAGCTCGGAGTAGCTGTGGGCCGTCGGCATGCTGGATCACACGTGCGTAATGACCCGTGGCGAACCATCGATAGCCCAGTTCCCTGGCTGCTTTGCGGAGCGCGCCGAACTTTATGGTGCGGTTGCAGCCAGGGCACGGGTTGGGCGTGCGCCCCTGAGCATAGGTCGCTGCAAAGCCCTTGACGACGACGCGATGGAACTGGTCATGCAGATCAACGATCCGGTGCTCGATGCCAAGCAGCTCGCAGATGCGAGCCGTCTCTAAGAGCTCCGATCGATTGTCGTCCCCAGGACTCTTCCAATGCCATAGCCGCATGGAAAAACCAGCGACGCTCCAGCCTTGCTTCTGCAACAGCAAGGCCGCGACGCTACTGTCCACTCCGCCGCTCATAGCGACGGCAATAGAACGGCCTTTGGCGGGGGGCTGAGGAACCATGAGGGTATGGCGCGGCCTATGAGCCGTCGTCGTGGTCACCAGAGTCGAACGCCACCTCGGCTGGCTCGGCGCGCAACTCTTGAAGCTGACGCTCAAGGGCATCGATGCGATCGCTGAGCACACGACAGACCTCGGCGACGGGGTCTGGAAGGCGGTCGTGCTGCAAGGCGGTATCGGGAGAGGTCTCCACGTGGGGGCCTCGTACCACGCGCGCGGGGACGCCGACAGCGGTGGAATCAGCGGGCACCGGTTTGATCACTACCGCGCCGGAGCCGATGCGTGAGCGATCGCCGATAGAGATAGGACCAAGCACCACGGCGTTGGTGCCGAGGACGACATGGTCGCCGATGGTAGGGTGACGCTTGCCGTGGGTAAGGGAGATCCCCCCCAACACTACGCCCTTGTACATCAGGACGTCGTCGCCGATCTCGGCGGTTTCGCCGATGACGATGCCCATGCCATGATCGATGAAGCAGCGCCTGCCTAGCTCGGCTCCAGGGTGAATCTCGATACCCGTGGCGAATCGAGACAGGTGGGAGAGTGCCCGTGCCGGCCAGGTGAGCCCGGCCTGCCATAGGGCGTGCGCGATGCGATGCAGCCACACCGCGTGCAGGCCCGGGTAGCAGGTCAGAACCTCCCACCACGTGCGCGCAGCAGGATCGCGGGCAAATACGGTCTGGATATCCTCGCGAAGCGAACGGAACATGGGTGTGCACCTTTGATAGACGTCCCTGTGTAAGGGGGAGCTCCTGCCGAGAACTCGGGCAGCTCAGGCCTTGAGCTCCGGCCAGAGCGTCAGGTTCTCGCGATAGGCTTCGGCGATGAGCCTACGCTTCAGCTCATCGTAAGGTTGAATCTTCCAGGTGGTGCTGTCCAAACGCTGAACGATCTCTGCTGAATCGAGCTCGACGGTGATCGTCGGCAGACTGCGCGCCCGGATGAGCTCCCGTATCTCGGTGTCGAGCCCACCAGCCTGCTTGCAGGATAGGATCAAGCCCGATAGCCCCTCTCGCTTGGTGCGGAGCATGCGCTCGTGCAGCAGAAGTGTGCTCAGGATCACATCATTGGCATTCACGCCCACGACCACCACATCGCCCGGTGAGAGGTATCGCTCGTAGCCGAAATCTAGGCTGATGACCTTGACGTTTCGTACCAGGGGCAGGTCGCTACGAGGCTCCGACCAGTCGTGCTCGGTGATGGTCTCTACTATGCCGGTACGGCTTTGCAGGAATTCGGCTACCTGGCGGAAGGTTGGCAGACGCAGTTCGGGGACCTCTGGGATAAAGCCTAACAGGCGCGGCGCTTTGCCCTCGCTGACCAGATGCCCGTAGATATCTGGGAACACATGCTGATAGTAGGATGTGATATAGCGCGTGACCTTTTCCATCTTGCTCACACGCACATTGTTGATGACCAGCCCATCGATATGTGTATCAAGATGATCAAGCGCCATGATGTAGGGAAATACCCTGTCGATGGTGCTGCCGATGCCGCCCTCGGTAACCAAGATCACAAAGACACTAGCTCCCATCTCCACCAAGCTGCGGATGACGTCCGAGTTTGAGACGCCGCCAACGGACCCAACGCCCGGCTGCCCCGTGCCCTCGACGAGGACGATCCGCTTCCCCTGTGCCACGCGCTGGTAGGCGCCGCGAATCCTCTGCATGATTTGCTCGCGGATTGAGGCGAGGGTCCCATCGGCGGCGCTATCGATAATCTCTTCGCTCAACCCCCGCTCCCACACCACGGGGCTCATGTCTCCGTAGCGATCACAGTCGATGCCCATGAGTTGGGTGACGAGCACGGCGTCCTTGTCTGCGGAGACGTCGATGGGCTTGCCGTCGCTATCGCGGACCCGCACCACCTGTTGGCCTAGGGGCTTGATATAGCCAATGTCGGCAAGACGGTATCCACAGTCAGGGCCGAGCAAGTTCGAGATGAGCCCGATACAGGTTACCGTCTTGCCGATGTCCCGATCGGTGCCCAGGACAAAGATGGTGGGTGGCAGATTGGTCATGGCCTTGCATTCTCCCAAAGCAGCGAGCTCACATCAACCAACGGCAAAGCCAGTTTTGTGAGAATGATAGTCAAATGGGATGATAGCGTCAATGTCTGCCTTGGCGGCCAATGCAAGTGTCATATGGGTACACAAGGCGACGGCTGTGCCTAGGTGTTGCCAGCGTCGAGCTTTTTCGTTGCACGTTCCGTGAAGGAGCGTCGGTTCACGGCGACGCGCTCGTGCGTTCCTCGCGCGATGATGCCGGCTCGATCATGGGCTGTCACTTCAAAGGTCAGATGCCGCTCCTGGATGGCTGTGAGAACGGCCCGAGCACGGACGCTCATGCCAACGGGTGTTGCCGACAGGTGCTGGATGTCCACGCGTGTCCCGACTGTGATCCAGCCGTCGGGCAGCAGAGGATCGACGATGCTCAGGGCAACGGACTCGAGTAGGGCCACCAACTGAGGTGTTGAGAGAACCTCGACGCCGCCGCTCCCCCAGCGCAACGCGGTATCGTCTGGCTCGACATGCGTCTGTTGTTCGCCCGTCAGACCAACGCGCAGTTGCGCTGTGACATTGTGGGACATCTAGGTGCTCTCGCCCCCTAGACGCCGCTCAGGGCAGGTTGCTTCTCAGCGGTCTGGTCCAGGATGGCTCGAAGCTCATCGCCGTCGATGGTCTCCTTTTCGAGGAGCGCTTCCGCGACCTCGTCGAGCTTGTCGCGATGATTCTGGATGATCCCCTTGGCACGGTTGTAGGCACGGTCCACGAGCGCCTTGATCTCGTGGTCGATGGCGGCAGCCATCTCTTCCGAATAGTCGCGCTGCTCGCCGATCTCGCGGCCGAGGAACACCAGCTCCTCCTTTTGGCCAAAGGTGCGCTGCCCCAACGTATCAGACATGGCCCACTGCTTGATCATGTTGCGGGCGATCTCAGTAACCTTGCGCAAGTCGCTGCTGGCTCCGCTAGAGATATCGTCGAACACGAGCGCCTCGGCCGCTCTTCCTCCCAAGGCCATGGCGATCTCGTCCTCAAGCTTGGTTTTCGTCTCCATCTCGCGGTCATCCTCGGGCAGGCTCCACGTGAGGCCTCTCGCCATGCCACGGGCGATGATGGAGACCTTGTGGATGGGGTCGGTATGCTCGAGGAGGCACCCCACGAGGGCATGGCCGGCCTCGTGATAGGCCACCAACTGCTTTTCCTCGTCCGTCATGATGCGGCTGCGACGCTCCGGGCCGGCAACGACTCGCTCGACGGCATCCTGGAGCTCAACGCTGCCGATCATCCGCCTGTTGCGACGTGCGGCAAGGATGGCCGCCTCGTTCACGAGGTTCTCGATATCGGCACCGGTAAAGCCGGGCGTCTGCTTGGCCAACGTGGTCAGATCTACATCGGGCGCCAACGGCTTGCCGCGGACGTGCACTTCGAGGATGGCCTCGCGGCCGCGCCAATCAGGCTTGTCCAGCACGACCCGTCGGTCAAAACGGCCGGGCCGCAGGAGAGCGGGATCCAGGATGTCTGGTCGGTTGGTGGCGGCGATAATGATGACCTTGGTATCGGTGTCAAAGCCATCCATCTCGACGAGGATCTGGTTGAGCGTCTGCTCACGCTCGTCGTGGCTGCCGCCCAAGCCTGTGCCGCGCTGACGGCCTACCGCGTCGATCTCATCCACGAACACGATGCAGGGACTGTTGCGCTTGGCCTGGTCGAATAGGTCACGGACTCGGCTGGCGCCCACGCCGACGAACATCTCGACGAACTCGGAGCCGCTGATGCTAAAGAATGGCACTCCGGCCTCGCCGGCAACGGCCCGAGCCATCAAGGTTTTGCCAGTTCCAGGCGCTCCCACCAGCAGCACGCCCTTGGGTATGCGGGCCCCCAGGGTGGTGAACTTGTCCGGATCCTTGAGGAACTCGACCACTTCTTGGAGCTCCTCCTTGGCCTCCTCGGCTCCGGCTACGTCTTCAAAGGTGGTGCTAGGGCGGTCTCCCGTCACCATGCGAGCGCGGCTCTTGCCGAACGACATGGCTTGGTTGTTGCCCGATTGCGCCTGTCGTAGCATGAACACGAGGAACACGCCCATCAGAATAAAGGGCACCAAGTTCGCCAGCAGCACGCCCCAAGTCTCCATGAAGGTTGGCTTGGGGCCATTGAACTCTTCGATGGTCTCCATGTGCTCCGGCGTTACCCCAAAGATAGCCATCGTCTCGCCAAAGCCGATATTCGGCTCCTTGCGGCTGGTGTAGCGGTATCGATCGCCGTCGTTGCGAAGCGTCAGCGTGATAACGCCATCCGTGCTCAAGGTGAGCGTTTCGACTTTGCCTTGTTTGATGTATTCGGCTACCTTGTCCAGCGAGATCTCTCGTACTGTATCGGTAGGCGCGAGAAAGCTATAGAACAGGGCGATGCTGGCGGCGAGTATCAGCAGATAGACAAATGCGTTTTTCGGCAATCCCGGTTTCACGATGTCCTCCGAGGTTCATTGTCCAAGAGCCTGGATGCAAGCAGCGGTTGACGGTAGCTGCTACAGATGATCATATTATGATAACACATTTTACCATCGAAATGCTTCTCTGAAAAGATAGCTGCCGGCGCGTCTAGCGCCTGGCCAACTGCTAGGAGATATACGTGCAACTTGGCTTCTCCATTCGGATTCTGGGCGCATCCGGCTTGCCGTCATACGATCCTCGCCTCAGGGGCGATTTACCGGCCAACATGGTGTGTTTGCGCGACATTTTCCACTATCTCCACCGGAAGCGGTGCTCCATGTACCGGATGCACCCCGCCCTGGCACCGCAGCCGACGCAAAGTGCCACGATCGGGGAGCAGCTGGCGGAGGCAAGCCATGAGGTGGCGCTATGCGGGGAGCTGGCGCGCTCCTGGGATATCCGTCTATCCTTCCATCCCTACAGTGATGTGATCCTGAGCTCGCCCAACGAGGAGCTCGCAGAAAGATCACATAGCACGCTCGAGGGGCAGGCCGCCCTACTGGATGCCATGGGGCTCGGCCCGGAGGCGGTGATCGTGTTGCATGTGGGTGGCGTGTACGATGGGCTGGAGGCTTCTCTGGAGCGGTTCGTGCGACGGGTGGAAGCGTTGCCAAGGGGGGTGCGGGCGCGGTTGGCGCTGGAGAACGACGATCATCGCTACAGCCTGGCGCAGGTCAAACGAGCGCATGAGCGATGCGGCATTCCGCTGGTGTTGGATGTGCTACACCATCAAGTGCACAACCCCGAGGCGTTACCCCTCCAAGAGGCCCTTGCGTACGCCCTGGGGACGTGGCCTCCAGGAGTGGTGCCCAAGATCCACTATGCGACGCCCCGATCCGAGCTCAAGACGCTCAGCGATGGACGTCTGAAGCTGCCTACCTGGACCGAGCACGCTGATTTTGTGAACCCCTTTGTGTTCGCTCGCTTCATGCGCGAGTCGCAGCACGTGGGCATATTCGATATTATGTTGGAGGCCAAGGCGCGCGATGTGGCCCTCTTCAAGCTACGCGATGATCTTGAACGCTATGCCCCGGACGTGGCCGAGTGGCTACGGTAGCCATCGCTGCGATGCATAAAGGCGCCACAAGCGAAAGCCTCCTTGTGGTGCCCCTCTCTGATGACTAGCGTGCGCCGCAGGCCTGAAGCGATGCTTGCATGTGGCCGCGCGCTTCGGCGGCGATGACGCAGCACTGCTCCAAGGTGTACTCCTTGGCGCCAATGATTTCGAGGTCCACGGGTCCCTCGTAGCCGCCCTCGTACAAGGCGCGGATGTAGCGCACGAGATCGACGGAACCGCGGCCATTGGTCTGTTCGTGGGGCGTGCCAGGACGTCCCCCTGCTCCACGCTCCCCAGGGCAATCGCGGATGTGGATGTGCTTGATATGATCGATGACGGCCGCCACCGAGTCGGCCGGCTCCTCTCCTCCCCGCCAGAGGTGGGACGGATCCATGTCCACCCCAAAGTAGGGGGAAGGAACGCTTTCAACCATCCGAAGGGTGGTGGGGATGTTCCACACCGATGCGCCGACGTGGGCCTTGACGCACAGCGTGACGCCGTACTCTTCCGCCAGCTTGGCGCGATCCCTCATGATGGCCATCTGCTGCTGGAAGCTCTCTTCATCGTTGGCTTTGCCTCCAGGGCCGCAGTTGACGATGGGGCAGTTGATGGCATTGGCCGCCTGGAAGGCTAGCTCCAGCATGTCCCGATCCAGGCGCCCAAGCTCCATGGCCAGGATCTCCAGCTCGTAGGTCTCTGCTAGGCGCTTGACCTCGTCGGCCTGCTCTTGCCAACGCGTCACGTCGAGATGGTCGCTCATGCCCGTGAGGGCCGACACTTCGACGCCGTCGTATCCCGCCATGGCAATGCACTTGAAGGCGGTCTCCATATCATAGCCGCCAAAGAGAACGGTGTTCGCTCCGAGTTTCATGGGTGACTCCTTCCATGGATAGTCTGCAGGGGTCGCCGTTCGGTCGTAGGGCACCTCGCTAGCGCGCGCCGCACGCTTGGAGGCACGCTTGCATGTGGCCGCGCGATTCGGCCGCGATGACGCAGCACTGCTCCAAGCTGTACTCTTTGGCGCCGATGATCTCGAGATCTAGGGCGCCTTTGTATCCGAGCTCGTGCAGCACGCGTACGAACCGCACCAAGTCGATATCGCCACGTCCGCATGTCTGCATCTCGGGCGCCATGTTCGGGTAGCGCACGTTGCCGGCGTCGTCGATGATGCCCTCGCCCATGGTACGTCCCTTGCAGTCGCGGATGTGGACGTGGCGCACTCGCGGAAAGACCGGGACGATGGCTTTGTAGGGATCCTCGAAAGCCCGGTGGATGTGCGAGGGATCCATGTCGATGCCAAAGGCTGGCGACGAGATCATCTCCATGGCCCGCAACGTCGAAGCCGTATCATGGATGGCGGCACCGACGTGTGCCTTGACGCACAAGGTCACGCCATAGCGTTCGGCCATCTCGGCCAGCTCGCCCAGGACGTTGATGCGCTCCTGGAAGCTATCCTCGTCATCGGCGGTGCCTCGCGAGCCGGTATTGATGATGGGAATACCAGTCTCAACGGCCGCCTGGAAGGCGGGTTCCATGATCTCTGGATCGGGGAACGGTTGCTCCATAGCGAAAAGTTCCAACCCGTAGGTTTCTGAGAGACGTTTGATTTCTGGTACAGCGTCTCGCCAGCGCTCGATGACCAGGTGCTCGCTCATGCCAGGGATGGCCGAGATCTCGATGCCATCGTAGCCCGACATGGCCAGATACTTGAAGGCCGTCTCCATGTCATATCCACCAAACAGGACCGAGTTTGCTCCAAGTTTCATGATAGGATACGCTTTCTCCTGATGCACTAGTACACGAGATTGGTGATCTTGACGATGGATTCTGTCTCGATGGACTGAATGGCTGCTGCGAGCACCTTTTGCGCTTCGAGGGCGCTGGATGCCGAGCCGTCGATGTCCTCTGGGGCGACGCCGGCGCTCACTTGCTCGAGAAAGGTGTGAATGCGATTGCGGAAGGTGTCCTCAAAGTCGGACATGCCGCCAAAGACGGGGTTGGTGTACACGGACTTGACCAGATCTCCCGCCGGGTAGAGCGTGAGCTCTCGCCACATGTCTTCTAGCACGAACCTGCCACCGGTGCCGGCCACCTCGCAGCGCTCCATGGGATGGCCTCGTTCGATGTCATAGCTGCCGGTGAGCGACCCCACCACGCCGTTTTTGAAGCGCATGTTGAACTGCGCTGTGGACCAGATGGTGCGCCCCGGTGCTTTGGTGGCAAAGCACTGTACGGCCTCGATATCCCCGCAAAAGTAGCGCATGACGTCCACCGTGTGCGGATGTAGCGCCTTGATCTGAAAGTACGGAGAGGTCTCGCGTGGGTTGTGGATCCACATGGCCATGTTGATGAACAGAAGGTGGCCCAGGCGCCCTTCATCGACCCACTTTTTCGCCAGGCGTGCCGCCGGCGTGAAACGGTGGTTGAGGTTGATCCCGTAGCACAGACCTTTCTCACGCGCCTTGGCGACCATCTCTTCCGCTTTGGCGATCTCGTTGGAGATCGGCTTCTCGCCTAGGACGTGACAGCCAGCCTCTAGGGCCTGCATGGTAGGGAGGTAGTGATCGCTGCCGTACTCGTAGCCGCCTGTCGTCACCCCAACGATATCTGGTTGGAGCTCCGAGAGCATCTTCTCGAGATCGTAAAAGGCCGGCACGTCCAGTGTTGCAGCGGCGCGATCCGCACGATCATGCAGTCGATCACACACGCCCACGAGCTCAGCCAACGGATCCTGCTTGTACAGGCGAGCGTGGCGATTGCCGATCACCCCAAGGCCCACAACAGCAACTCTTAGCATGGTGCAGTACTCCAGTGTATTCCCCCGTCCGGTCATAGGAAGGGGGCCGTCTATGCTTGCTTTTTCTTATCTTGCAGTTGTTGCGCGGTCTTCCGGTCGCCGATGTAGAGCGTGTCATAAG
>JBNGEB010000003.1:0-43692 GCA_049975585.1 Anaerolineae bacterium | reverse complement strand
TTCTTGGGGTGCTGATGCGCCAGGAGGGTAGCCTATCGGGGAACGCTAACACGCGTCCGGTTGTCTCTCGCTTCTAGGAGGCTCCGCGATGGGCGGTTTTGGCCTTGTGCCCAGGCTTATCGCCTGACCGAACAGTTCTGCCATCGCCATGAGCCGGAAAAGTCCCCACTCTAGGGACGCCGCGTCCAGAGAGGCTTTGTTTTCTCTGACGCGCAAGCCAGACAAAGGAGATTCTGATGGCAAGTGTTACGTACGAGCATGTCACCAAGCGGTTTGGTGACGTCGTCGCTGTGAACGACATGTCCATCGAGATCGCAGACAAGGAGTTCCTGGTATTCGTCGGCCCCTCAGGCTGTGGGAAGACGACCTCCCTGCGCCTCCTAGCAGGCCTCGAGGAGCTCACCGAAGGCAACATCTACATCGGCGACCGCCTGGTCAACGACGTAGCCCCCAAGGACCGCGACATTGCTATGGTGTTCCAGAGCTATGCGCTGTACCCGCACATGAGCGTGTACGACAACATGGCCTTTGGCCTCAAGCTTCGCAAGACGCCCAAGGCCGAGATTGACCGCCGCGTCAAAGAAGCAGCGGGCATCCTCGGCATCGAGGAGCTGCTAGACCGCAAACCGAAGCAGCTGTCTGGTGGCCAGCGCCAGCGTGTGGCCCTGGGCCGCGCCATCGTTCGTGAGCCAGCTGTGTTCCTCATGGACGAGCCGCTCTCGAACTTGGACGCCAAGCTGCGTGTTGCCACGCGCGCCGAGCTCTCCAAGCTCCACCAGCGCCTCGAGACCACGTTCATCTATGTGACCCACGACCAGGTCGAGGCCATGACGATGGGTACCCGCATCGCTGTGATGCGCGACGGCATCCTCCAGCAGTGTGACACACCGCAGACGCTTTACAGCTCGCCGGCCAACATTTTTGTTGCCGGGTTTATCGGCAGCCCCGCCATGAACTTCTTTGACGTCACCGTCACGGGCACCAAAGAGGACCTCCACCTCGACGCAGGCACCTTCAAGGTGAAAGTACCAGCCGAAAAGGCTGGCCCGCTGTTTGACTATCTCGGCAAAGAGGTCGTCCTTGGCATGCGCCCTGAGGACATCCACGACCCGCAGTACGCGCCTCCAGGCATCACGGCAGCCAGCGTTACCGCCAAGGTGGACGTCACGGAGCTCATGGGCAACGAGGTCTTTCTCTACATGGTCTCGGGCAACAAGAGCTTTATCGCTCGCGTGGACCCGCGCACTTTAGCGCGTGTTGGCCAGGACGTCGAGCTCTACTTTAACATGGACAACATGCATGTGTTCGACCGCGACACCGAGCTGACGGTCTATCAGTAGCCCTCACGGCATCACAAGAGGGGATGGCCCCTGAGCCATCCCCTCTTTTCCTATCCAGGAGCGATCCCGACGGGAGCTCTGTCCTAGTACCGGCGACGCAACCAGGCCAAGAGCTCGCACGACGCTGCCAAGAGAACAAGAAGCACGCCGCTACCAACCCCGAGCGCTCCGACCAGGCGCAGCGCCACAAGAGCCGCACCAAGCACACCCACGAGAGCGCCTTGTCGCACAGCGTTCCGCCAAGGCGGCGTCATGTACAACAGGCCGTGCTGCCGTGTGTGCAGCAGGTAACTAACCAGCATGACCGTTGCAGCCAAGGCCATCCCCAGCACCGCCACAAAGAGCACCTGGTTGCCTGTGGTCGGGGGACGTGTGTTCAAAATGGCGCCCAGTGCTACCCAGAGCAGGCCGCCAAGGACACCTGTGAGCAGAGGAAACCATCTGCGACGCACCTTTCCTCCTTCCCTGCCGCCGATTATAGAGCGTGCTCCCCCAAGGGCCAACTGCGTTGGGCGGCTCGGCACCCCGACTCATGTCTAGCGCGACACCCCTCTTGGCGATGATCGAGAGTCCCAGCCCCTCCATTGGTGAGGCCGCCGGGGCATGCTATAATCGTTGGAGTAGCGTTCGCACGGAGAAACCATGTCCATCCTGACCGCGCATGATCTTGGCATCTACTATGGCGCCCAGGACGTATTCCACGGCGTCAGTTTCGCCATGGCTCGGGGCGACAAGGTCGGACTCGTCGGTCCCAACGGCGAGGGCAAGACAACCTTGCTGCGCATCATTCTCGGCGACCTTCAGCCAACCTCGGGGGTAGTGCAGCGCTCTCGCGGCCTGGAAATGGCCTATCTTCCTCAGGTCCCAAGGCTGCAGAGCGAGCGCACGCTGTTTCGCGAGATGCTCACGGTATTCGAGCGCTTGCGCAAGCAAGAGCGGAGACTCTTGTCCCTCGCCCACGAACTGTCGCAGCATCCGACCGACAACGATCTGCTAGCCGCCTATGCCCGAGCAGAGGAGCGCTTTGAGAGGGCAGGAGGCTACACCTACGAGAGCCGCATCAAGCGCGTGTTGGGCGGGATCGGCTTCCCAGAAGAAGCCTTCTCCTGGCCCATCGACATCCTTAGCGGCGGGCAGATCACACGCGCCCTCTTGGCCAAGCTGCTCCTGCAGGAGCCAGATCTGCTCGTGCTAGACGAGCCGACAAACTATCTCGATCTCAATGCCCTCGAATGGCTCGAGTCCTATCTCCAAGCCTGGCGCAAGAGCCTTATCATCGTTTCCCACGACCGCTACTTTCTCGATCAGGTCGTCAACCGCATCTGGGAGCTCGAGGGCGGCACAGTCACCGCCTACCGCGGCAACTATTCAGCGTACCTCACCGAGCGTGCACATCGACGCGAACGTCAGCGTCGCGAGTACGAGGAACAGCAGGAGCTCATCGCCCGCACTGAAGATTTCATTCAGCGCTACAAGGCGGGTCAGCGAAGTAGGCAAGCTCGCGGACGCGAGAAACAGCTCGATCGATTGGAACGTATCCAGCCCCCTCGCGAGCGCCGTGCCCTCAGCATGCGCATGCGCGCCTCGTTGCGCTCGGGCGATGAAGTGCTCACCAGCGAAGGTATCGTCGTGGGCTATCCGACGATGCCAGATGCTGACACGGACGCTACTGGCCCGATGCGTCTGTTCGATACAAGCAAATTCCGCATCGAGCGCGGCGATCGCATCGCGCTGCTGGGGCCCAACGGCTGTGGCAAGACCACGTTCCTTCGCATGCTCATGGGCGAGATGGAGCCCTTGCAGGGGCGCGTGCGTCGAGGCGCTAGCCTGCGTATCGGGTACTTGCCCCAAACCCATGGCTGGTTCGATCCAAGCCTCACCGTGCTCCAACAGCTGATGGCCGAGAGCAAGCTAAAGCGCGATCAGGCCCTTCACCATCTGGCCCGCTTTCTCTTTACCGAGGACACCGTGGACAAGCGCGTCAAGTCCCTCTCCGGCGGCGAGCGGTCCAGGCTCGGACTAGCCATCCTCACGCTGAGAGGCGCCAACTGGCTCATCCTTGACGAGCCGACCACCCATCTGGACGTAGCCTCCCGCGAGGTGCTTGAGCAAGTGCTCGCGAGTTACAACGGTACGCTGCTCTTTGTCTCGCACGATCGCTACCTGGTGGACGCCGTAGCCACACACGTTTGGATGGTGCGAGAACACCATCTCGAGCAGTTTGAAGGCAATTACTCCGAGTATGTCCAGGCCCGCGCCCTGGAGGCGGCCCGCTCCGCAGAAGCCAAGCCCTCTCCCAGAGCTGGGCAGTCGACGAGCTCAACACCGCTAGGACGCTCGGCTAGCGAAAGGGCCCGGCGTACAGAAGAGCTAGAAGAGCAGATCCACTTGCTCGAAGGGCGCTTGGACGATCTGCAGCGGGAAATGGCGCAGGCCAGCGTAGCCCAGGAGGTGACCCACCTGCGCGAGCTCTCCGAGTCGTTTGGCCGGCTCGAATCCGAACTCGCTGCCCGCCTCACCGAATGGGAACGCCAGGCCAGCGCCATGATGCAAGGCGACTAGCATGTACGTCATTGGCCTCACGGGTAACATCGCTACCGGCAAGACGACGGTGGCACACATGCTCGGGGAACTTGGGGCCACGGTCATCGATGCCGACGAGCTCGCTCATGAAGTCATGCGGCCAGGCAGCGAGGTGTACCATGCCATCGTAGCACGGTTCGGCAACAACGTGCTCTCCGATGATGGCACCATCGATCGAAGAGCTTTGGGCGCTATCGTATTCGCGGATCCCGAGGCATTGGCGGATCTGGAAGCCCTCGTGCACCCTGCCGTGGAAAGGGCCATTGTGGCCCGGCTTGAAAGCGCCCAAACAGCGGTGGCCGTGGTGGAGGCCATCAAGCTGCTGGAAGCGGGCCTCGACCGTCATTGTGATGCGATATGGGTCACGACCAGCCCTCGAGAGCAGCAGATCGAGCGGCTCGTGCAGACGCGCGGGCTGACGCGAGAGCAAGCCATCGTCCGAATGGATGCCCAACCCAGTCCGGAAACCAAGGTGGCTCGCGCGGATGTCGTGATCGATAACAGCGGGTCGCTCGCGCGAACGCGCGCCCAGGTCGAGCGGGCCTGGCGAGACAGCCTGGCTACCAACGCAACCCCATCCGCCACGCGCCGCCTGGTGGCGCAGTGGCTCGTCCTGACGACCGGCATGCTGGCGGTGCTTCCATTGGGTTGTCGGCTGACGGGCTATGCTGATTGGCGCTCATGGGGGCCGTTGGCGCCGGTCTGCCCTCTGCTGGCCACCCTGGCCATCTGGCTCATCCACCAGCCATAGCCCGCAAGAGATAGGAGGACGGTGAAGCAGCATCAGGCTAGCGTCCAGGCAGTAGCCGAGCCGCTCCCAGGTACACGCCTGCTTCTCCTTCACGCCCCAGCTCTCTCCCAGGCTGTACCGGGACAGTTCGTGATGGCACGTTGCGGCCCCGGGTTCGACCCATACCTGCGCCAGGCGGTGCCGATCCACCGGTTCTTGGACCAAGACATCGGACTCCTCATCCGACCGGAGAATGAGCACCTCCGTTGGCTAGCATCGCGTCGGCCCGGCGACATCGTAGACCTTGTAGGGCCGTGCGGCCACGGGTTCAAGCCAACCGAGTCCACAGATGCCCTAGCCGTAGTAGTGCAAGGCACCGGCTGGTTGCCCGCCGGCGCGCTCTTGGACCGGGCGCGGTGTCCCGTACAGCTCCTGGTGTCGGCGCCTACCGCGCGCCAGTTGCCGCCGCGCGAACTGGTACCTAACGACGTAGAGTATCTGGCGTTTGTGGGAAGCGAGGACAAAGCGAGCTGGCTAGAAGCGCTTGCGAAAGCCGTGACCTGGTCCACGCGGCTAGCCTTGGCGGGGCCTTCCTGGGGCGCGACGACACCGAGCCTCTATCGGTTTGTGGCTTCTGTCCTCCACAAGAGCCCCGCCGGGCTCTGTCGTGGACGAGCGGAAGCGTGGCTTTGGGGCGAGCTCCGTTGCGGCCTAGGCTGCTGCGATAGTTGCCTCGTTGAGACACGGCGCGGCTGGCAAAGGATCTGCACGGACGGTCCCGTCTTTGACCTAGGAGATCTCGTACTCAGTTGAGAAAAGGGTTGTTGTGAGACGATTCCTCGCGTGGTCGTGCCTTCTCGTCGCCCTCGCGTACGTCGCGAGCTGCGCGCCCGCAGCCATGGGCGAGCAGCAACGAAAAAGTCCGACGCCTAGCACCGAGCCTACGATCACCAGCCTGTCCACCAAGCAGCCTACCTCTCTCCCTCCTACACAGATACCTGTTCCCAACACGCCCACCCCCACGCCGTACCCTACCGCTACGCCGGTGCCAACGGAGCAACCACCCCTTGTAGCGCTAGACCCCGGACACGGCGGCGAGGACCTGGGCGCTGTGCGTCTCGACGAGAATGGCGCCTACGCCTATGCCGAGAGTGACGTCAACCTGGCTCTGGTGCTGCGCATCCGTGACAGACTGGTAGCTCGCGACTATCGCGTCTTTCTCACGCGCGACGGCGATTATGAGGCGAATCCGGAAGGCCTCGACGTGAACCAAGATGGCGTGGTTGACCATGTCGATGACCTGCAGCTTCGCATCGACGCCGTGAATGCCGCCGGCGCCGATCTCCTCGTTTCCGTTCACCAGAACGCCTTTTACTGGCCGGACGGCAGCCGAGCCGGTGACGTTGGTGGCACGGTTACCTTCTACAACGCCTATCGCCCCTTTGCCGACCAGAGCGAGCGACTGGCGTCCCTCGTCCAGGAAGAGTTGGTGGCAGCCCTCAGGGGAATCGGCCACGACGTCCTCGATCGGGGCATCCAAGTGGACCATGAGCTGGAGGCAGATCCTGAGGGCGGACGTTTTCTGATCCTGCTCGGTCCCGAATCGGAGCGCATCATACGCCCTTCTGAAATGCCAGGGGTGCTCAGCGAAACGCTCTTTATGACCCACGACCGTGAGAGTGAGCTGCTCCAGGATCCAGAGGTGCTCGATGTCTTGGCCGAAGCCTATACCATAGCCATCGAGCGATACTTCCAGGAAGACAGGCAGCCATGACCCCACACACAGGCGAACTGGCTGCCGAGGTCAGCGCGGCACTCCAGGTAGAGCTGGGACTAGCACGCAAGCAGCCTCTCGTTCTGAGGAGCCCATTATTGGCGGCATCTGGATCTGCGGGCACCGGAGCGCTTCTAGACGACCTTTGCAGCAGCCCCGAACTAGGGGGCATGGTGTTGCCCGCACTCTGGCCTCCGTCCAATAGTCCGGCTACCACGCCGGGGATCGTGCCCACCAGGGGCGGGTGCCTCGTTATCCCACCGACGCTTGGCCGGAACGCGTTGGCGAGCACCATCCGGCATTGTCGCGCGCGAGGAGACACCCCCCTCTTGGCTGCCTTGGCTCCCTCGGCAGTGGGCGAGTGCGAGATCCTCTGTGAAATCGCGCTCGACCTAAGCGTACGCGGCGTCGAACTACACATCACGCCCGACATATCACCCAAAGTCGTAGCCGACATGTGTGCACTGCTTGCGAGTGCCCCATTGCAGGCGTGCCTGGTGCGACTTCCTTTGGAGGGAATGCTAGGCCTTGGGAAAGCGGCTGCCGACGGTGGTGCAGACGCTCTAGTTGTCGCAGCGCCGCTTGAAGGATGTGCACGACGCTCGTCAGGGAAGATCGCCGGGGGGATGCTCCACACGCCGGCTCTTGCGCCAGTGTATGCACACGCCGTGCAAGAGGTCTCGCGGATCGGTCTGCCGGTGATCGGCCGGGGTGGCATCGCTGGCTGGGGAGATGTGTACGCCCTGCTCGTCAGCGGCGCGGTTGCCGTGGAACTAGATAGCATTCTCTGGGCCGAGCCAGCCGCCCTAGCGCGCATCTACACGCAAATGGTCGCAGAGGTACGCGAGTCGGGCGCTGCGCACTGGGGAAGCTATCTGGCTACGATCCGCTCTTCGAGCGACCCCGGCGCGAGAGATCCGTGTCCAAAATCAGGGTGACCGGACCATCGTTGTGAATCACTACCTCCATCATGGCGCCAAAGCGGCCCTTGGCCACCCCGGACACTCCGGCCTCGGCGAGAAAACCGCAAAAGCGATCCACCAGAGGCTCCGCGACCTCGGGAGCAGCCGCGTCGGTAAAGCTTGGGCGCCTTCCCCGCTGGGCATTCCCGTACAGCGTGAACTGCGAGACCACCAAGGCCTCGCCGCCCGTATCCAGCAGCGACAGGTTCATGCGCCCCTGGTCATCGTCCATGATGCGCAAGTTGGCGATCTTTTGCGCCAACCAACGGGCCTCCTGTTCGCCATCGCCCTTCCCAATGCCGAGCAGAATCACAAGTCCCTCGTTGATCATGCCCACGATGGCATGACCCACGCTTACCGACCCGTAAGTGACGCGCTGCACGACGGCACGCATAGAATGACCTTCCTTGCTGGACGGACGGGTTGTCTCCCGCGCCGTCCTCTGCTATAGTGCGAGCTACACGGAGGATATCATGATCAAGCTTATCATGACGTGGAATATCCGCGAGGGGAAGGAACGCGAGTATCTGCAGTTCCTCGAAAGCGAGTTCCAGAAGAGCCTGCTCGAAATGGGCGTGCAACCTACCGATGCTTGGTATGCCGTCTGGGGGCAAGGACCGCAGGTGCTAGCTGGCGGCGTAACCGAGGACATCGAATCCATGGAAGAAGCCCTGCGCAGCGAGACCTGGTCGGCCTTCCGAGAGAAACTTGGAGATCTCGTAACGGATCTCGATTACAAAGTGGTCGAGTCCACTGGCGGCTTTCAGCTCTAACGAGTCCGCCAGGGACCCGACAGCCGTCCAGCTAAGGCGTGAGCGTTACTCGGCCTTGGCCTTCGTTGTGCTTGAGCTGGCCTCGCTGGTCGCCGAGCTCTCGGTCTCAGCCGGGCTAGATGTATCCTTTTCTTGGCTCTTGTCCTTATCGTGGCCATTCTTGGGCAAGAGAGCCGAGCGGTCGCCCCTGTTGTCCGTGATATAGAAACCCTTGCCCTTGAAGACGATACCTACAGGATGGATCACCCGATACACGGGGCCGTTGCACTCGGGGCAAACCCGGATCGGCTCTTCGGAGAAATGCTGGAAACGTTCAAACACGATACCACACTCTTTGCACTTGTACTCATACGTTGGCATCTTTATCCCCCAAAAGAACGATCTCGCTTGTGTGCGACGTGACTTGGACTGCTGCGATCGTGGGAACCGGCAAGACAGCCAAGGCCACCAAGAGCCGATTATATGCTGGGCGAGCTGCTAGGGCAAATACCCACGGGACTCAGATCACGACGCGCTTGGGGCCGCGACAAGGAGGGAAGCGTTGACGAGGGTGGCGCGGACGGCCATCGCCGTCAGTCTGGCCGTCATAGCTCTGGTTGCATCGCTCTGGCTCCTGTGGTTCGCTCCCACAAGAGTGGCCCGGCTTGTGTCCACCTCCCCCACTGGCACCCCGCCCACCAGGCCATCCACCATGACGCCGACAACAGCGATGCAGACCTTACCAACAACTGCCGCCCCAACTCACATGCCGAGTCCTACGAGCACACGCGCGGCGACGCCAACCATTACTCCGACCCTGACGCCCTCTCCAACAGCCACAAGCACGCCCGTCCATGCGCCCGCCAACGGAGATCCGACGCGGCTCCAGGTTCCCGCCATCGGCCTCGACGTCACGCTACACCCGGTCCAGACCGGTGACGACCACACCATTCCAGACGATGCCCTCGAGGTCGCCGTCTATCACCTGGGATCCGCGCGCCCTGGTCACCCAGGCAACGTGATCATCTCCGGGCCCGCCAACGTGACCAACCCGCTCCTGCAGCCACTACAGCAGTTGACCCACAGCGATCGCCTCTACGTATGGGTGGGCGTCGTGCCCTATCGCTACACAGTGCAAGAGGTATGGCGCTACGGAGAACAAGCCGTCTCCCCAGGAGCCCCCGACGATCCACAGGCCTGGTTCGCCGATACCGATGATCAGTGGGTGACGGTGATAGCAGGATGGCCCTGCGAGGCCGACACCGGCTGTACAGTCTTGCGTGCGCTGCCCAGCGCCTGGAATGGGGACGAGAACTAGGCAAACGCCTCCGCCAAGCGAAGCCACTCGTCGATCGCCAACGATTGGGGCCGGCGCCGAGGATCGATGCCACACGCGAATAGCGTCTCCTTCACCAACCCCTTGGGCAAGCCAAGGTTGGCGGCGAGGCTGTTGTGCATCTGCTTCCGGCGCTGCCCAAAGGCAGCCCGCGCCAGGCGAAAGACGCGCTCCCTAACATCGGCATCCGCCAGAGGACGGTGGTGGACATCCACGCGAAGCACGGCAGACGCAACGTTGGGCCGTGGATAGAAGGCCGTCGCCGGAACGCGCCGCACGAGCCGCGGCGCGCCGTATAGCTGCACGCTCAGCGCAAGAAGGCTCATCTCGCCCGGCTCAGCGATAATGCGCTCGGCTACCTCTAGCTGTACCATCAGCACCATCCGCTCTGGAGGCACGCGCGCCTCAAGAAGCTGCCGAATGGCCTGTGACGTGATATAGTAGGGGAGATTGGCCACGACTTGGTAGCATAGCCTCTCCTGCTCCTGCTGCGCAGCCTCCTGCAAGATCCCCACAACGTCGATCTCGAGCACATCGCCGCGCACGATCACAAGGTTGGGATACTCGGCGAGCTCGTGCTCGAGGATGCCAACCATGCGCGCATCCAACTCGACAGCCACCACGAGCCTGGCAGCATCGGCCAGCCGACGCGTCAGCAACCCTAGACCAGGTCCGATCTCCAGAACGACGTCATCGGCAGTCAGGTCAGCCGCCGATATGATGGTATCCATCACCGAGTGATCGGTGAGAAAGGATTGCCCTAGCCCTTTGGAGGGCTCAACATCATACTTGGCCAACAGATGGCGGATGGACGCCATCGAACTAGCCCGTCTCGTTGGGATAGTTGGGCACGATCCATAGGATCTGGTCACGTGGGGGCACCGGACCCAGCAGGTACACATCGACCCACTTGCGCCAAAGGATCAGATTGTGATCGTCATAGCACAAGTCCACGCGGCGCCACTTGATGGCACTGCCGGTATCGGCCGCCAAGCCTCGCCCATAGCCCGGCACGTACATGGATTGGCCCAGTGGGATCACGCGCGGATCCACAGCGATGATGCCATAGCGCGCGCGGAACCCCACGCGCGTGATGCCATAGTAGGGATCGGACATGGGCTTGCCAGCGGTCGGCGCGTTATAGGACGTAGCGAGCATACGCAGCTTGCGCCAGTACGTAATGGGGCCGTTGGACGTCATCTCGGTGCGCATAACAATCTTGGTGCCATAGCGAATGATCCGATCCTGCGGCTCGAGCGCGATCCACTCCTCTTCCTCGGTCCGAAACTGCTCGCGGCCATCCTCGAACAGCACCCGCACGCGTCGCCTGAGCGCGCCCTCATGGCCCCAGTCCTCGACCTGCCACTGGTCGATCTCCAAGTCAGGGTCCGCCACCTGGCGCACCTCAAAGGGGATGGGGATCTCCTCCACATAGTACTCCTCGGCGATTCGCACCACCTCGACCCGTAGATCGGAGGCAAGTGGGGTCTCGCCGGCCGGCAAGACATAATCCTTGGGGCCGAGAGAAATCCCGGCCTCATCGAGGAGCTCGTTCACCGTGCCGCAACGCGTTCGCATGGAGAGCGTCTCCCCATCGACGTGCAGTTGCACTGGCAGACTTTGCTCCAGGTAGATCGTGAGGCCAGCGACGATGGGAGACTCGGGCACAGGCTGTATCAAGTCAGCTTCGTAGAGGGCAATCCCGCGCTCGCGCAAGGCTTCTCCAACGGTACGCGCCGCCGTGACGAACGACCCGGCCAATCCATCCTCGTGCAACGTGACGCGCACCGCACGTCGGACCCTGAGGTGCACAGGTTCACGGAGCGATGCGAGCAGTGCCCCCGGTCGTCCGAGGGAGCTAGCCGAAGCCAGAGGGAATCTATCTCGTGGCGTTAGCGCCTGGTCCTCCATATAGACCCGATCCGAGGGACCCAGCGAAAGGCCAAGCTCCTGGAGCATGCCCGCAACATCCGAGGCTTTGACAAAGCCTGTGGTGGTCTGCCCGTCATGGGTGACCACCACTTGGCGTGCCAGGTCAACCCGAATGGGGCGCCCGCTGAAGAGCTCATCCGCCGATGGGAGAGCGATGTCGTCCTCTGGCGCCAAGGGCAGATCCAGCTCGGCAAGGATTGCCTCCGGCGATCGCGCCCGCGTCTCGTGGGGCACGCGCAAGCCATTGATCTCTAGCCAGACGGTCTGGCGCGGATTCCGATAGGCTCGCACCAGGATGGCGCAGGCCATGCCAAGCAGAAGCGTGGGCAGCAACCACCGCAGCACAGCCACTGGTCGGAACAAGATCCGCGCCGGAATGCGTTCCCGTGAGATCTCAATCTGGCTCAAAAAGGCCGCTACCTCCCGCCCTGCGCCGGTTCCGCCGCGCTCTCGCCTGCCATACAGCCGCTGGAGAACGCCGTCAGCAGATTGTGGCCCCCAGCGTCTTGCCATCGATGGCTGCCCTACAGTAGATAGCATCGACAAGCCATGGCGGCATATTCACTGGTAGGCTGCCACGCTTGCCCCTCTCCGTCAAACGGCCGCGCGGCTAGCTCAGATCCGCTAGCTCACCGGGCAACGGACCAACAGCCGCCAATGGAGCCGGTCCAGAACGTGGCGCTGACATCCCATGTTCGAGGTCTCGTGCCATGCGCAGATCATCGCCACAAGAGCCCATCTCTGAACAGGTGACCCCGCCGCTTGCCGAGACCACAGCATCCCCAGCTCGCGAGCGCCCCACCGCACCACTCACCCGTTGGCTAGAGGGATTGATCCGGCCCTGATCCTCCGCGATGGTTCCCACGCTGATTCGTCGCAGCCAGGGATGGCGCTCGGCTGCCCGGACAGCGGCCATCAAGCCCAAAGCACCAGCTCCCACGACGATCAGCCTGTGCGGCATACCGCATCTCCCGGCGAAAAGCGGCGGGAATGTCCTCCCGCCGCTATAGTTCCAGTGGCCGTGCACCCTCTGTTGTTACGCTCCGTACGAGGCTGTCCGGTTCGCCGGCTCAGACCAGGCACTCCCGCGTCACCCAAAGGGATCTGCTTACCGCTGCTTCCTCCCGGACCTGGCGGGGTTCACAGGCCTTTGCCGCGCGGGACCCAATCCTCCGCACCACGTGACCGAACGTCACCTGCGCAGAAGCGCCCCGCGAGAGGGATTTCGATCCCGCTAGAGCGGGTTGCGGGTACAGGGCACCGCTAGCTCCCCATCTAGCACGACCACACCTAATCGTAGTCTAGCCTCAAGGCCCTGTCAAAGTTGGCTGTCTCATGCGAGAACTGCACGAGCTGTCTTTAGCAGAGCGGTAGCGGAGACGATGGCCTCCGCCAGCCGCCCTTGCCAAGTTGCTAGCGCCCGTTCGTCCTTGGCTTCCACCGCGTGACGCAGCGCTGGCAGTGGCCACGTACCATAGCCATCCACGGGATCGGGCGCCGCATACTGTGACCGATACCAGGGCCTATCGGGCAAGCCTTCCTCCCAGAGGAACTGGCGATCAAGCGCTAGCAGACATGCGTTCACCTCGTTCATCACGGCTTCGTCGATGTGCCCTGCTGCCAGGTATTCATCGCGAGCAGCCTGCCATGCACGCGCCTCAGCGCCTAGTCGTTCGGCAGCACCCCAGATCTCACTGAGATCGACGTCAAACTCGAGCTCCTTCGCGCGCGCATCCAAGGCGTCGAGGTGCCCGCCGATATCCTCGGCATACACCGATGCGTCCAGCGGCAGGATGTCCGCATTGGCCAGACGCAGCGCCAGCGCACCGTCCAGCGCCGCCAGAGCAGGACCGGAGGTCCACTCAGGATCCCCGAAGCGTTCGTACCAGCTCAGGTTGTCATAGGCGCTATGGTACACTGGCACCTTGCTAGTGAAGGATGCCTGCGCTACCGGCACGCCCGCTCGAGCCCAAAAGGCCACGTGGTCCGAACCGCCCCCCGGAATGCCCCATGGGGGGCCCTCGCCATCCGACTCGGCCGCCCACTGTTCGTACGCAGAGCCGGACCCGTCCAGCGCCTTCACCCCGTCAGCGACAGCAGCCAGAGGGCCGCGCAACAGCGGCGAGCCACTCGCTCCGAACTTGCGGCCGGTCGCCGCCATGTCGGCGTTCAGGTACGCCACGGCACCCGACCGGATCTGAGGGAGCCACTCCTCGACCCACTCCACCGAGCCGATGACGCCAAGCTCCTCAGCATCCCAGTGTCCGATGACAATGCTCCTACTTGGCCCCCGCCCCTCGCTAGCCAGAGCGCCCAACGCTTCCGCTAGGAGCAAGAGCATGGCCGTACCGCTGTTGGGATCCGCGGCCCCAAAGGTCCATGCATCATAGTGACAACCCAAGACGATCCAGCGCTCCGGCTCGGAGGTCCCACGCAAGGTGCCCACCACGTTCGTGATGCGTCGCTGCTGGAAGGTCTGGCTGACCTGCACCCGCACGGTCAGGTCAGGTCCTCCCTCGAGCCGGTAAGCGTACGGAAGCCCTCCCTGCCATCCGTCCGGCACGCTCGCGCCGGCCATGCGACCGAGGATCTCTGCTGCCGAGGCGTAGGGCAACGCGGCGACAGGAATCCCCGGCATCTCGACCTCGTCTGGAGAAAGCCTTCGCGGGGGTTCCCCTCGATCCTCCGCCAATGCGGCTTGCCCAGGGGAGAGCGGATCGCCAGGATAGGGCAACGTAAGCAAGGAGCCGCGCTGCACGACGCTATCATTCAGCCAACGTCCCTCGGGATACGGTGGCCCCGAGGTATAGCCGCCATCGGCTGGATCCGAGTAGATGAGCAGAGCAGCGGCACCCGCTTCCTCTGCATAGCGAGCCTTGAATCCACGAAAGTTACCGCCATAGCGGGCGATGGCGACCTTGCCCGACAAGTCGACACCAAGATCGGCTAGCCGATCGAAATCCTCGCGTCGCCCATAGTTCGCATAGACGACCTCGCCCGTGACATCGCCCGATCCCGTGTACGCCAGCCAGGCTGGACCGAGATCCTTGTGGGCCGAATATGGGTCCTCGGCGTGAATGTTCTCTTGCTGGTTCAGCGGGCGGCGGATCGGCGTGACAAGCGTCACATGGGACGATGACGCCGCGGGCAGATACACGTCATACGTAGGAGATGCGACTTGCCACCCAGCCTCTCGCATAACCGTCGCTAGATAGGCGGCCACCCGAGCGTTGGCCGCTGATGCTGCCGGATGCGGCTCGCTGCTGATAGCCTTGAGGTGCTCGCGAAAGCGAGCCGGGCCCACAAGAGCCGCCAGATCGGCCTCCAGGGATAGCTGAGCGGCAGCTCTCGCCGGTGCAAAGCCGGCTGGGGGCTTTCTGTTACAAAAAAGCACGGCAGACTACCTCCCAAACACAAACGCTGGCGCCATCGCGCCAGCGCCGCTGTAATGGAAATGTCGCACCAAGGAAAAAGGCGGAGAGGGCGGGATTTGAACCCGCGAGGCTTGCGCCTACACGATTTCCAATCGTGCGCACTCGGCCGGACTATGCGACCTCTCCGCGCCGCAGAAGAGTATAGCATAGCCGCCAGGGGCTCACAAACCCGCGCCTGCCCGCGCCCGATGTCCCAAGGCGACCGAGCCTGCTACCGATTCGTGGCCGCCGCGCGTTCCAGCAGATTCGCATAGCGCGTCTTGGCCATTACATACAGCGTGTCGTTGACCTCACGAGAGAGCTCGGCCGCGAGGTCGAGATCCTCCAGTGCCAGTGCGAGCTCGTTCTGCATCTCATAGCCCGTAGCTCGTACATAATAAGCCCGGGCACTCTCCTCATCGAGAGCCAACGCCTCATTAGCCGCCTCGATCACACGCTCTGCCTTGCCAGTGATCACATAGATTTGCGCCAGACTCACATAGAACTCGACGTCGTCGCCAATTGCGCGGCGCGCCTCGGCGTACGTCTCGTCAGCCTGCACCTGCTGACCAGTCTCTTCATAGAGCATGCCCAGGTAGAGAAGCACCTCGGGATCGTTGGGCGTAAGGCTCAGCGCCTGCTCGTAGGTTTCGATAGCTTGCTCGAGCTCGCCCTCGGAGATCATGCGCTCCCCCTCCATCACAAGGGCGTGCGCCTCCTTCTCCTCAGGCGAGAGTCCCCACAGACGATCCGCCAGCAGGAGCCCGCCTCCCACCACAACGACGATAGCCAGCACCGTGATGATCGCGCGGCGAACGGAGCGCCTGAGCCTGTCGGCCAGACGCTGGTCCAGGAACCACCACCACCGATCCGAGGGAGCCAGACGCTCCTCACGAGCCTTGGCCATCACACCCGGCCCACCAATCTCTCTGAGCAGCTTGCGAGCATACTGGTCTATCTTGCCGTCGACGAACGCTAGGCGGCTTTGCTCAGGCCGCACGTCGAGGCCGGTTATCTCCAAAGCTGCTAGCGCCTCCTCAACATCGTCCCGAAGATCCAGAACGTCCAGGATCTCACGTCCCTTGCCTCGGTAGTTCACGACGTCGATCTCGAGACGCCGGATGGCCTTGCGCACCTCCTCGGCCGACATTGTCGTTGCTTGGCCTTGCCTCTGCATGGATCACTCCGAGCTTCTAACCCAAATCCAACACAAAGTATGGCATAGCCCGTCGAGACCGTCAAAGATCGCCAAACCGCCATATTGAGCCTTCAGCAGTTGATAGACGGCCGACACAACGGCTAGTCATCCCCCCGCAAGAGGGGATGCCGAGAAGCGATCCTAGCTACCAATGCCTCAATGGAAGGCTCGGGCTCTGTAGCGGGGCCCAGAGGATCGGGATAGTCTTTTCCTTGCAATGCCGACAGCGTACCAGCGACCCCATGCCCCAGAGCCTCCAGATCATAGCCTCCTTCGAGCACAAGGGCCATGCGCCCCCTACACAGTTCCTCAGATAGATCGACGAGTCGGGCCACTGCCAAATAGAGGCCACGCAGCGAGTAGAGCAGCCAGGTCAGCGGATCGGCCCAATGACCGTCGTACCCCATGGAGACCAGGATCATCTCAGGAGCGAACTTGCGCATGGCGGGCCTGACGATCTCGTCCATGGCGAGAAGCAGGCTGGCATCGCCGCTCTCTGCCGGCAGAGGGACGTTCAGCTCCGTCCCCTCGCCAGCTCCCCTCCCCATTTGAGGCCAGTCACCGGTCGACGGATACCACGGGTACTGATGGATAGAGACATAGAGGACCCGCGCGTCATCAGCAAAAGCTGCCGCCGTGCCATTGCCATGGTGAGCGTCCAGATCCACAATGGCAATCCTGTGAGCACCGTTGGCCAGCAGCCAGTGTACGGCGATGGCCACGTTGTTGAGCAGGCAGAACCCCATGGCCCGCTCCCGCTCCGCATGGTGCCCGGGCGGACGCGTAAGCGCGAATACACGCTGAATATCGCCGCGCCAGACGTCGCGCGCCCCGCAGAGAGCCGCGCCGGCAGCCATCCGCGCGGCGACGTACGATCCTCTCCCAACGCTCGTATCGGGGTCCAGACGCCCGCCCCCCACTTCAGTCAACCGGTTGAGGCGCTGCAATAGCGTAACGCCGTGCACGCGTAGAATATCCTCGTCATCGGCAGGCACCACCGGCAGGCGCTGAACCTGCTCGACCAGTCCGCTGCGCTCTAGACGATCCAAGATGGCTCGTAGGCGCGCCGGGCTTTCTGGATGCCCCAGGCCCGCATCGTGTTCAAGAAAGGCCGGATCGTACAGGTACCCAACGCTCACACGCGTTTCTCCCTCTGGACGCTGGCCTCAGGCTAGGTCCTTGCCATAGCTCCAATACGCACGATGAATCCGCGCGTTCACAGCACGGGCATAGAACCCAATCGGCCCTACCCAGATAATCTGGGCATGGAGATCGCCGCGCGATCTCATCGACGCCAGGCACAGCTTTAGCAGGACTGTCCCGATCCCTCGTTGACGCATATCCGGCCGAGTGCCCGTCGGCCCGAATCGCGCATGGCCCAGGGTATCATATACCGCAAAGCTGACGACCTCGCCCTGGTGCCATGCAGCAAAGAGCGGGGGCTCGTCGGCGTCCGCAGCAACCGCGCCCTGGACCTCGATGCCCCAAGCGCGAGAAAAGTGCTGCTCGGCAAATCGAGCCACTGCTGGCACCTCTGACCGCGTCGCCCGCCGCACCTGAACCCCCTGTCCCGCCAAGGCCTCAACCCGCGCCGATGTGTTCAGGTCCGCGGTAGTGAGATCGACGTCCATGTCCACGCGACACGTCCGATCGGTGCGGTAGCCGCACCTCTCCAGAAGACAGATGGCGGGCGTTGCGTCAAGCGGCACGCCAGGATAAAAGTAGCCTCCAGGCACCCCCGTCACTTGAATGCGCGTGATGCCTCGATCCCTCGCACGAGCCTCCAGTTCCGTCAGCAGACGAGTACCGATTCCCTCACGCCTGTGCTCGGGGATGACGCCGAACAACTGGACCACAGCCTGGCCCTCTCGCAAGCTGGCGCCAGCGAACCCGCAAGGGATACCGTCGCATACCGCCAAAAGGCGCAGCTCTGGCGGGCTAGTGGGATCCGCCAGCAAAAAGCGGGTCACCGCGCGCGCATCAATCCAGTCATCAAGCCCACACGCCCGCGCCAGATCCGCCAAGATCGAAGCACCCTCAGGCCCAACAGTCATCAGAGCGATCATTCTTCTCCTCTGTGTGCCGCTCCTCACTTGCTCGGTGTCCCAAGCTGTCATCTCCCTATCTACGTGCACGGCTAGCCAACGACCGTATCCCCCCAATGTCATTATAGTGCCGCATGTGCGAGAGACAAGGATGGGGGCGCGCTACCTCCTCGTGAGCAGCTTGGCGCTTGACAGCCATGCTCCCTTGTGGCATAAATAGTGTCTGGCTTGGCTCTGTCAGCGCCCTCGCTACCAACTCTTGGAAAGGCTGCTCCTGGTGACCAAGATCGCCGTCCTCACCAGCGGTGGGGATGCTCCCGGCATGAATGCTGCTATCCGAGCCGTCGTGCGTACCGCCGATGACCTGGGCGCCGACGTCTTTGGTGTCCAAGGCGGCTATGCAGGCTTGATCGCCGACGATATGCGCTACCTATCGCGACGCGATGTCGGCGGCATCATGCAGCACGGGGGTACTATCCTTGGCAGCGCGCGCTGCGAGGAGTTCCGCACCGTCAAAGGGCGCGAGACGGCCCTCAGCCATCTTGAGCGACGCGGTATCGAGGGGCTGGTTGTCATCGGCGGCAATGGCTCACAGACTGGCTCCCACGCTCTGTCGCAGATGGGCTTCCCCGTCGTGGGGGTCGCCTCAACCATCGACAACGACTTGGCTGGGTCCGACGTCACCATAGGCGTTGATACGGCCATCAACGTCGCCATCGAGGCGATCGACCGCGTCAAGGTGACCGCAGCATCTCACCATCGTGCCTTTCTCGTAGAAGTCATGGGCCGCAAGTGCGGGTATGTAGCCCTTATGGCAGGTATCGCCGGCGGCGCCGAGGTCGTGGTGGTGCCCGAACACGAACTGGCCCCGGAGCAGGTGGCAGATGAGCTCCGCGCCGCCTATGATCGAGGCAAGACCCATGCCGTGGTGGTCGTAGCCGAAGGCGCCAAGAATAACGCAGCCCGTTTGCTAAAGCATTTCGATGAGGATCCTGACGACACCGGGTTTGCCCTACGCGCCACCATTCTGGGACACGTACAGCGTGGCGCGAGGCCCACAGCCGCCGACCGGCTTCTCGGCACCCGCCTAGGCGAAAAGGCTGCCCGGGCCATACTAAGCGGCCAAGCGGGCATCCTTGTCGGCCTCCAGGGCGACCGGGTCATCACCACTCCCTTGGACGAGATCGTCGGTCATACCAAGGGCATCGATCTCGAGCTGTTTGAGCTAGCCCGCATCATGGCGCAGTGACCATGGCGCAAGCATCCTCGCGATCGGACCACTCATCCACTCAGGTGCTCATCTACACCGACGGTGGATGTGATCCCAATCCCGGTCCCGGAGGGTGGGGGGCGGTACTGCTCTCTGGGCGGCACCGCCAAGAGCTCTCGGGCGGCGAGCTGGATACGACGAACAACCGCATGGAGCTCACGGCGGCCATCGAGGCCCTAAAACGGCTGCAACGCCCATGCAGCGTGACCGTCGTCACGGATTCGATGTACGTGCGTAACGGCATCACGCGTTGGCTGGATGCATGGAAGCGACGAGATTGGCGCAAGGCCGACGGCTCTGCAGTTCAGAACGCCGACCTCTGGCGCGAGCTCGACCTTCAGGCGAGCAGACACGAGGTCCACTGGCGGTGGACGCGCGGCCATGCAGGGAACTCGCTCAATGAGCGTGCCGATGAGCTAGCTAGGCGTGGTCGTTCCAAAGCGTTGGGCGACGCTGATATCAACCATCCGGCGCCGGATCTGGAGGAGGTCGCGATCTACACGCGGGCTAGCGTCCTTGGCACCCCCGGACCAGCAGGCTATGCCGCCACCATCGTGCGCGCCGGCGAACGCCCCCAGGTCGTAGCCGGATCTTGGCCCTCCGCCACCATCAACGCAGCGGAACTGTATGCGGCCATCAAAGGCTTGCAGCAACTCCGCACCCGATCGCGGGTTCGCATCCACACCGCGTCCAACTATGTGCTCCACGGAGCCACCCGCTGGCTCGCCCAGTGGGAACGCAACGGATGGCTTACGAGCAAAGGCACGCCTGTGGAGCACCGACACCTTTGGGAAGAGCTGTCGCGAGTCATGGGCGATCATGATATCATCTGGGAAGCGACCGATGCGGCTGATGCTCATCCTTTCAGCAGAAAGGCCCTCAAGCGCGCGCGGGAGGCGGCCAAAGCCCAACAGCGCGAAAACCAAGGAGATGATGCGCCATGACCAGCGCCCCCAAGAGACTCAACATGGCTAACACGATTACGATCCTGCGGCTTCCGCTGCTTTTCCTCGTCAGCATCCTCCTGTACGCGCAGTCGCCTGGCTGGCATCTCGCAGCGACGCCTCTCATCGTCCTGCTCATTCTCATGGATACCGTGGACGGCATTGTCGCGCGCGCTCGCGACGAAAGCACCCTGATGGGCAGCGTCCTCGACATCATGGCCGATCGCACAGTGGAGCTGGTGCTCTGGATCTGCCTATCCGATCTGGGTCTGGTCCCGGTCGTCATCCCCATCATCTTTGTGGTGCGTGGCACCATCGTGGACGCCCTGCGGAGCGTTCACGTCAGCGAGGGGCAACGCCCCTTTGACAGCGTCCAGCATCCGACCTCCCGCGCCCTGGTCAAGAGCCCATGGATGCGCACCAGCTATGCCATCATCAAATGCGTGGCCTTTGCTGGGCTAGCCCTCACCAGTGCACTGGAGCTCTATGCGGCGCGAGGGTCGGTCTCACAAGCTGTGGTAGATAGCACCAGGGGGGCCTTCCAGGCCGTTGCCTGGTTGGCGACAGCCTACTGCCTAGCGCGGGGTATTCCCGTTATCATCGAAGCCATCTCCACCCTCGCCCGAGCGGGCAACGCCACAGAGGACGTTTCGTGATGCTCCAGCGGGTTCTCGGTGGGCCCCTAGGCATCGGGCTTGGGCTCATCATTGCGCGCATCCTGCCACCTCGCGTCGGCTACTGGCTGGCCGACCTCCTCACCGGCCGAGTCGTCAAGACGCGAGGGGCCATGTACCGTAACTTGCGCCGCAACTTGGCGCACGTCATGCCGCACCTTGACGCCGAGACGCTGGACAACTTGGCCGCTCGAGGGATGCGGCATGCGGGGCGTACCTATTATGACATGCTCCGAGCCCGCATCCGAGACTATGTAGAGGATCGCATCCTAGTGGAGGTAGAAAAAGACGCGTGGGAGACGACCCTCGAAGCCAGCCGCGACGACCGTGGCCTCGTCCTAGTGGGACCCCACATCAGCAACTATGATCTCGTCAGCCAGTGGATGGCCGCCCATGGGATTGAGATGCAAGCGCTCAGCCTGACGTCGCTAGGGTGGGGAGGCAAGGTCGTCAATGCCATCAGGCATCACCGTGGCATCATCACGACGCCGATCACCATAGCATCCTTGCGATCAGCCTTGGAGCGACTGAAGCGGGGCGGCGTCGTTGTGACGGGCGCCGATCGCCCAGCCTCGATGGACGACGATCTGCTACCGTTCTTTGGCGAGCCAGCGCCGATGCCCACCGGACACATCCGGCTGGCCTTGCGCACCAATGCCCGCGTCCAGGTAGTGAGCTGCTATCAGGACCAAGAGGGAGTGTACCACCTCGTCTCGTCGCCGCCGCTCGAGATGGAAGAGATGGGCAACCGCGAAAAGACCGTCCGGCACAACGCGCTGCGCATCCTCGCCATCATGGAAGAGCGGATCCGCGCCGTCCCCGATCAGTGGCTGATGTTCGTCCCTGTGTGGCCCCAGGACGCAGAGACTGAGGAGTAGGCCTAGAGCCTGAGAAGGTGATTGTGGGCATCCCGCAGGTGGCGGAAAGCGTCCTCAAAGGTCGTGGCGGCGCGCGCCAACTCCATCGCTCGGCGCGCACTATCACAGACGGCTGCGATCTCGCGGGCGTCCTCCGGATGCTGGCGCTCCTCCAGACTATGTTGTCGGCGCGCTGCCCGTCCCAGCTTGGTGGAGGCGATCTGCCACTCGCGGTCGAGCCTGCTCAGCGCCCGGGTCATCTCTGAGTGCAGATCGCCGTAGAGACGTTCAGCCTCTCCCGCCGCGGTCACAGCACGCTGCAAGGCGTTCACCGCGCTCGGCAACGTCGCGCTGCTGGTCGCCTCCCGCTCCAGCTCCTGCGCTCGCTGCCAGGCCCCATCAGCCAGCTCGGTGTCCCAGAGGATCTGTCCCCAATCGCCCTGCCGTCCCAACTCGTGGATGGCAGTCCGAAGCTGAAGCACCTGCGTCTTTGTGCTCTCGTACTGAGAGGCCAGACTTGCCAGATCCGCTCGCCCCTGCTCAACCTCGGCGGCCACCGATTCTATCCGCCGCATCAACGCGGCTGCCCGTCGCCCCACGAGCTCTTGCAGCACGCGCGGGTTCTCCTCATTGGCGGTAGCTTCTTGACGCCAAGCTCGCATGTCTTGCGCTAGCTGCTCGAGGTCCGCCTCGGGCCTAGGCGACTGCATCGGGTCGAGATGCTGCAGCCGCGCCCACGTGCGCTCGGAATCCCGCACGGCCTTTTCTAGGAGATCGCGGTAGTAGCGCACGCTCTCTTGATGCGCCTCGCGAAGCTCAAAGAGCTGCCGCTCCAATGCCGGCAACTCTTCGGACACTGCGCGGCCATAGTGCGTCTGGCGGGGGTCCTCCAGGCCCCGCAGCTCGTTAGTCAGCAAAGGTTGGAGAGCCTCGTAGCGCTGGGCCAGCTCTGGCAACAGAGCCTCTCGGACACGCTCGATATCGGGCACGAGACGCGCGCGAATCGCCTCGATACGCCGCTCAACCTCATCCCGTTGAGCCAGGATATGGTCTCGCTCACGCTCGAGCTCTGCGATCAGGTCGCTCGCTTCGTTCAACCGCTCTATGGCGCGCCCCAGGATCTGCTGGATATCCCCAACTTGGGATTGCACCAACACGCCGCGCTTGGCCAACGCCTCAGGAAGCTTCTCACGCTCTTGCTGGCAGGCCTCCAGCAGGGATTGGGCTTGGCTAGTTCGTTCCACCAACCCGTCTTCCCAATGCTGCGGGTATTCTTTGAGAGATGCCCGTAGTTCCTCCAAAGCGCGCATCTTGTCCAACACAACGGCGGGAGCGACAGCGTCATGCAACTCCCGCACCTGGCGGCCAATCTTGGGCAAAGCTTCCGCAGCCTCCGCCACCCTCTCGGCCCTCTCTGCGGCTCCGGTCGCCATCTCCGCGGCCCGCCCAAGCTCCGCTTCAGTACCCTTGGCGAACTGCTCCTGCGCTTGTGCCGCGACTTCTCTGGCCGCTTCCCAGGCAGCCGTTGACTCGTCGGCCACAAGATTCGGATGGTCACGCTGGAGCGTGCGGAGCCGATGCTCGGCCCTAGCCAGTGCATCCTCCGCCTGGCGCAGCCTGTCGTGGCCCGCCGATAGGAGACCGTCGATGAGATCCAGGCGCTCGCTGGCCTCCTGGTACCGCTCCTCAAAGCTACCAAAAGAGCCCTCAAGCGCCTGGAGGGACTCGACGGTCTGCAGCTTGACCTGCCCCTCCAAGGCCCTCAGATGCGTACCCAAGGCATGCAAAGCGTGCGAGACCTTCAAGTCCTTGGCGCCTCGGGCCCGCATACCCTCCCAGCGTTCCGATAGGAGCCCTACGGCACTCGCAGCTCGCTCCAACCTCTTCTCGGATGCCTGGCGTTGGGCAACCACCTGTTCCACACGCTCGTCTAGCTGCTGCAGCACATCCGCGATGCTTGCCGTGTGGACCCCCAGCTCCTCCAGGACGGTGGGCAGGTCGTCAGGGGCCGCCTCACGCAGATGCCGCTCGGCAGCCTCAAGCGTGGTCGCGACCTCGTGCAAACGCTGACGTAGCCCCTCCAGCCCGTGCGTGCCGGCTTCACGCTCGGCATCGAGCACAGCGATCAGCCGCTGCTGCTCCGCCTCAAGGGCGCGAATCTGTCCTTCCGCCTGGCGGGGGATATCCTGGGCGGCACGAATCTGGTCGAGCAGCTCCCCGCGCGTATCCTCGGCTGCTAGCAGCAGCTCTCGCGCTGACCAAGCCGCGCGAAACACAGGCCAGATCCGCCGCAGAGACTTGAGGCCCCCGAACAACAAGGCTTGGGGAATGGAAAGAGTCATCGCCTCGTAGGCCCGCAAAGCGGGCATGGCCTTCTCGGCTCGCCCGATCTGCTCCTCAAGACGGCGTGCAAGCTCCACAACTCGCCTGTCTGGTCCCGCAAACGGGCCGGGGCGTGGCGTCTCGCGAACGAATGGCTCAAGATCGGAGACGGCCTCTCTCAACCTCTGCAAGTCCCGCTCAAGCGCGAGCACAGCCCCAGCCCCACGCGTTAGGTACCAGTCGAGGGCGCGAGCCAGTACCCACGGCAGGATGCCCACGAGCAGGTACGCGTCCAGAAGCAGCACAACGATGCGCAACGGTGTCACAGCCACCCCTCCCCCGCACATCAGCCCATCGCGGCACGGCGGCTCCTACCACCCCCGCCTCGCCCACGCCATAGGGCTCCTAGTTGGTATCCACCCCCACAAAGAGATGGCCCCAGCCACCACCCCGCGTGGGAAAGCAAGCGATGTCGCGGATGCGCATGGGCTCTCTTCCACCGCCGCCAGTGTAGATGCTTGCTGGGCAGGGTGTCAAGGCCCTTGAGCTGCACGCCTAGTCCAGACTGGCACCCGCTATCCAGCACCTACAATCGTCGCGCTGGCACCTGACTGCTTCGCATGGTATAATAATGCCAAGTACGAACTCGTAGGCCATCGACGCCGACGTCCAACCTTGGGACGTTGCCCACTGGCGCACGTGGATCCGTTCGCGTAGCTTGAGCGTGAGCAAAGGCGCTCGCACCGCAAAGGAGGCATGTACCGTGACTACCGAGATGCAAGGGAACCTGCCCATCGATGTCAATACGGCTTCCAGCGACGACCTCCTCCCCATTGATGGCATCGGTCCCGCTTTGGCGCAACGAATCGTCCAGTATCGCAGAGAGCACGGCCCCTTTGCTGATCTCGATGAGCTCGTGGCTGTGCCTGGCATCGGACGGGCGCTGTTGGCTCGGATTCGCCCCCAGATCACCCTAACCCCAGCTCCCGAGGCAGCGGGCCTCGCCGAGATCCCCATCGCGGGCAAAAGCGAACCGGCGCAGCTCGCGGGGCCGCTGCAAGTCAGCGAAGAACCCGAGCCAGAAGCTGCAGCCCCACCTCCCGCAGCCCGCGACACCGATGCGGGGCATGGATTCTGGGGGAACTTTTTGCTCGTCGCTGGCGGCGCTATCATCGGCGCCTTGGTGATGCTGCTGGTCCTATTGGCCTACAGCGGCACGCTCAGCTATGCCTCGCGCAAGGAGGTGGAGGCCCTCAGCCGCAACCTCGATACCATCTACCACAACAGCGAGATCGCCTGGGAGCGCCTCGACCGCCTGGCCGCCGACAACGCCGACCTTTCCGCCAAGGTCGATCGCCTCATGGAGCTTTCTGGCCGCGTCGCCGAGCTCGAGCAGGGCACGCAAGAGATGCGCGACGATCTCACGGCCACACAGAACAGCATCTCAGCCCTCGAATCGGACCTGGCCGAGCTTCGCAAGACCTATGGCACGCGTTTCGACGAAATGGACGCCACGCTGGACGAGCAGGGCAAGCGCCTAGACCAGATGGAAAGCGACCTCGCCGAGGCGCGCGCCACGATGGAGGCCATGCAGCAGCAACTGACGACGTACGACACCTTCTTTGGTGCCTTGCGTGACCTCCTGATTGACATGCAGGGTCTCCCCACAGATGAGGCGGGCCCTGCCGAGGCCCCAGTTCCAGAAAAGGAAGCTTCGGGCAGCTAGAGAGTGGATGGCATCAGCTAGCCACAGCGTAGACGTCGGGCGGCAGCAGGACCGCCCGACGCCGCTTTCGCAGCTCGGCGTCTTGTGCCAAAATAGTCGCTTGGAGGTATAAACGGCATTGAACATCATCGACACCCTCACCGCGGGGTTTGACACGGTCCGACGGAATCCCTGGCTGCTGTTGCTGCCCATCCTGCTGGACGTTTTTCTCTGGCTAGGTCCCAAGCTCTCCATTGCGCCCATAGTGGAAGAGACAATCGTAGCGTTTGAGGAAATGCAACAAACCCTGAACATTGATCCAGGCCTGGATGCGGCGCTGTCTGCCATGCCCGAGTTCGATCCAACCTTCCTCAGAGAAACAGCAGGCCGAGCCAACTTGCTTGCCGGCCTAGTATGGGGAGTGCTGGGCGTCCCCAGCGTGGCCGCAACACGGCTCATTGCGCCCACGGACCACTGGATCATCGAGCTATCGGGGGGATGCGCGGCCCTTGGGCTGCTGGCGCTCATCATCATCGCTGGGCTCTTTCTAGCGACCCTTTACCTGGCACTGGCAGGCCGTATGGTCCGGGGGGACGGCGAGCCCTTGGGCAAGACGATACGAGCACTCCCGCGCTATGCGCTCTATATCGTCATGGTCCTCCTGCCCATCGTCCTGGTCACGGCCGTAGCTATGGGGCTTAGCTTCCTATGTGGCCCGTTCACGTTTCTCCTTCTAGGAGCCGCCCTATGGCTGGGGATCTATCTCTATTTCGCCCCCGAGGCGATCACTATGTCGCACGCGGAACCTCTCGAGGCCGTGCGCAACAGCATGATTCTGCTGCGCACGGCTTTCTGGCCCACCCTGGGGTTCATCGTCCTATGCACTGTCATCGGTGCCGGTATGAGCGTCATCTGGCAGAATCTGCTCACCTCGCCACTGGGAATCGCCGTGGCGATCCCTGTCAACGCCTTTGTCGGCACGGGCCTCACAGCGGCCACGTTCATCTACTATCGGGAACGGTTGAGCTTGTGGCACAGTCTCGTGGCCCAGGCCCGGGCCCACAGCCAAACGGAGGACTCGCCAGATCATGACTGACGTGCCCCCCAGCTACACAGCAGACGATATTCAGGTACTCGAAGGCCTGCAGGCGGTTCGGCGACGCCCAGGCATGTACATTGGCAGCACCGACCAGCGCGGCCTCCATCATCTCGTGTACGAGGTGGTGGATAACTCGATCGACGAGGCGCTGGCCGGGCGTTGTGACCACATCGAGATCACGCTCCACGCCGATGGCGCCGTTACCGTCCAAGACAACGGACACGGCATCCCCGTGGGCATCGAAAAGACCACCGGCAAGAACACGTTGGAAGTCGTCCACACGGTGCTGCACTCGGGGAGCAAGTTCGGGGGCGGTGGCTACAAGGTGGCCAGCGGCCTCCACGGCGTAGGCATCTCCGCCGTCAACGCGCTCTCGGCGTGGCTCGAGGTCGAGGTCCGCTACGAGGGCCGGCGATACACGCAGCGGTACGAGCGCGGTATGCCCACCACCGAGGTGATCGACCATGGCAAGGCGCGCGGCTCTGGCACGCGCACCCGATTTATGCCCGACACCGAGATCATGCAAACCCTCGACTATCGCTTCAAGACGTTGACGCAGCGGTTCCGCGAGATGGCCTTTCTCACACGCGGCCTCACTATCCACGTCACCGATGAGCGCGATGGCAAGGAGATAGGGTTCCATTTCGAAGGGGGCATCCAGTCCTTTGTGCGATACATGAACCGACGACGGCGCGTGCTGCATGATCCGTTCTATGTCGAGCAAGAGATCGAGGGCACGACGGTTGAGGTGGCGCTTCAGTACACGGATGGCTATGCCGAGTCGGTATACGCGTTCGCCAACAATGTGAACACTGTCGACGGTGGCACGCACCTTACCGGCTTTCGGTCTGGCCTCACGCGTTGCCTCAACGACTATGCGCGAAAGGGAAACTATCTCAAGGAAAAAGATCCCAACCTGGCTGGCGAGGACGTCCGCCAAGGGTTGACGGCCGTCGTCTCGGTCAAGCTCGCAGATCCACAATTCGAGAGCCAGACCAAGGCCAAGCTGGGCAACAGCGAGCTGACCGGCCAGGTCGCCAGCGTCTTTTCCGAGGCCTTTGCCAAATGGCTCGACGACAACTCGCGAGACGCCTCCGCCATCGTGCGCAAGGCGGTGACCGCCACGCGCGCGCGCATCGCGGCAAGGCAGGCTCGCGATCTCGTCGTCCGGAAGAGCGCGCTAGAAAGCAGCGCCCTCCCCGGCAAGCTGGCCGACTGCTCAGAGCGCGATCCCGCTACCACCGAGCTGTTCATCGTCGAGGGACCGTCGGCTGGAGGTTCAGCCAAGCAGGGCAGACGCCGCCGCTACCAGGCCATCTTGCCATTGCGTGGCAAGATCCTCAACATTGAAAAAGCGCGCATGGATCACGCCCTCAAGAGCAACGAGATTCGCGCCTTGGTGCAAGCCCTGGGATGCGGCGTCGGGGAGCAGTTCAACCTCGACAACTTGCGCTATGGCAAGATCATCATCATGACGGACGCCGACGTCGATGGCGCCCACATCACCACCTTGCTGCTCACGTTCTTCTTCCGGTACATGGAGCCCCTCATCCGTGAGGGACACCTGTACCTAGCGCGACCGCCGCTCTATCGCATCACAACGTCCAAGAGCTCCCGCTATGTGTATAGCGAGGAGGAAAAGGACGCCGCCGTCGCGGACCTGAAGCGATACGAGCTGCAACGCTACAAGGGCCTCGGGGAGATGAACCCGGAACAGCTCTGGACCACCACCATGGATCCAGAGAACCGCACCATCGTTCAAGTAGCGTTGGACGACGCGGCCGCGGCCGACCAGACCTTCGACATGCTCATGGGCAGCTCGGTTCCACCGCGCCGTCGCTTTATCCTGGCCCACGCCAGCGAAGTGAGCAACCTGGACATCTAGATCGCGGTCAGGGCAGTGGCAGCTCTAGCCTCACCTGGGGCACGACCTGAAGGGTAACGGGCCCCAGAATCCCCGATGCCAGCTCCTCCTCTGACGGATGGGCCCACGGCTGATCCGAATCCGCATGGCGCACCGCGATATAGTTCGCCAGGGTGTTCGACACCTCCACCACCAGCTCGTTCTGGCCCGCGTGTGCGCCCGTCAACATGAAGGCGTATGGCGCCCAGAGGCGGTCTCCCACTAGCTCGCCGTTGAGAGAGACGCGCGCTGCGACCTTGACCCGCCCCAGATCGAGCACGAGCCGCTGGCCTTGGAGAGCATCGGGCAGTTCGAACCGCTGCACATAGCGCCCAGTTCCGGAAAAGCCGGCGAGTCCCTGGTCCGTCCAGCTACCAGTACACATCGCCGTCGGCACACCATCCTCAGGGAACATCAGCTCAAGGCGATCCATATCATCGTACCAGTGCTCGTCCTCTGGGAACGGCAGCACCGAGAACTCCCATGTGTCTCCCAGATCAAGCACCGAGCTCGGACCGTCCGCTCGTCCTTCCAACCGGTACGCAGTGCCGTCGATCTCGATCTGCGCCCATGCGTCGCCTCCTTCGGGCAAGAGGCCTTCAACGATGGCACGGTCGTTCTGGATTCGCAGTTCTGGCGCCGTTATGTTCGTCGCCACGACATGAGGACCCGGATCCCCCTCGTGGATCAACACAAAGGTGCCATCGTACGGCTCAAAGGAAAGCGGCAGCACCATGCCGGTGTCGACCACCCTAAAGCGCGCGATAGACGTTCGTTCGCCCGTGACTGGATCCCACCGCTCAGGCCGCCCTGTGACCCGCAACGTCACCTCTGTCTCTAGCGCGTGATCGAGCCGGCTGGTCAGGTAGAAGAGCGACACTCCCTCTAGGCTGCGCTGCTGCACGTCGATGCCCCAATCGGCGACTTGGACGTTGGGCTGGAGCAGCGACATCACGCCATCGAGCTCAGCCTGGAATCCACCGTCGAACAGTCGCGCGCCCCTCGCCTGAATCCCATCGGCCGAATCGCGCTGCCAGATCTCACGGACCAGCGCGAGGACCTCTGCATCGTGCGCAGGGCCGTCGCTGGCACGCTCGGGAAGGCAGTGCAGTGCCACCACCGTCCCCCCCGATCGCCAGTAGCGAGCGATCTTTCTCAGGGTCTCTAGGCGAATGGTGCGAACGGCGGGCAGCACAAGGATGTCGAACGATTCGTTGCCGGTATCCAGTGCGCCCTTGACGACATCGGCGCGTTGCAAGGTATCATCGTCCAGGATGTCGCAGTCAACCGTGCGCTCTCGGAGTCCTTCAATGATGGCCCGGTAGCGGCCGTCGGTCACGACGGCCGGCGGCCCATCCTCAAACTTGTCGGCCGTCATCCAAGAGCCAGGCAGATCCAGCACGTTGGTGTGCACGCCCCGCAACCAACCGTCGGCGAGGGCATAGTCAGCCCAAACGCTCTCGATGGGATAGAACACTGCTACTTGCGCCACGTGCGTCCCCCGTGTCAACAGATAGCTGGTCCGGGAAACGAGATCGGCAAAGTGATGGTAGTGTCGCCAATAGGGCTGGCGGAAGAACATGGAGGGCGGGCAATCGTACCAGCGGTAGCCGATGTCGTCGGGAGCCGGCGGGATGGGCACCGTGTCGCTAATACTGTAGAAAAAGGCGTGAGGCACCAGCAAGTCAACGCCGTGGACGAACTCCCACTGCATCTGCCAACGCATCCACTGCGGCTCGGCAGCCCAACCCGCCAGCGCATAGGTCTCGCTCATGACACGGTCGCGACCATAGCTGTGGGCTATGGAAGCAGCCAGCTTTGGAACGCTCGAAGGGATGCGTCCCGGGAAGATCCAGTCGATGCCAGGGATGCTCAGATGGCGCAACTGGCGAAAGGCGCTCGCCATAAAGCGCGTGTTAAGGATCAGGTTCTCCTCAAGGAGCAGGTGCCCGCCTAGGTCGAGCCCATGGTCCTCGCACCAGGTGCCACAGCGCTCGAAAAAGCTCTCTTCGTACTGTGTCGCCAGCGTGTCATAGTAGTCGCAACGTACCTTGGCCGTGCGCTCACCGCCCTCGTACCAGAGCAGCGGCAGTTCAGGCGCCAGGTCATAGCCGTGCAGCTCGCGGAAACGCTGCAACGTCGTGGCTCCCAAGGCCGGGAACGTGGAGGGCGGTTCGTCGGTGAACACGGCCCACACCGTCTTGCCAAAGGTATCCTCAAACCGCTTGCGGTACTCCTCGTGAGTAAGCTCGACAAAGAGATCCATGGCGTCAGGATTGGTGAGGTCCGCCCACTCTTGGGTGCCGTACGGATCGCCACAGGTCGTGAGCCCACGGCGACGGGCCACGGCCATCACGCGCCACGTCCCCTCTGGCACTCGCCAGGTGAGCTTGCCGTTCACGACATCGTCTCGCAGGTCCACCATGGCATCACCCTCGATCCACGTGCCATCGCGGACGGGTGCGGCGGTGACGCTCACCACGTTCCTTGGCAGCGGCCAGGCAAGGTCGCGAGGCCCTTGGACGTCGGTGGCCACTAGGTCCATGTTGCGCATGACATACTCGGGGTCGGCGGCAGGCACGAGGCCCGCGGCGGTACCGCTCGCCCAGGGATAGTCGTCATAGAGCCACACGCGCATGCCGAGCGCACGCGCCTTGTCCAGGCACGCGCCAATGGCGTTCCAGAACTCGTCCGAGAGGTAGGGCGTCACCATGCCTGGCCTCGGATGCAACACCGCGGCATCCACATGCTGCGCGTGCATCTGTTCGAGCTGCCAGGCCAGGCGATCCGGCTCCAAGACCTCGTTCAGAAACCAGAACGGCACAGGTCCGTGCTCCAGCGGCGGACGACGGAACTGCGCCTCCAGCGATCCCCAATCAGCCATCTTCTTCCCCTCCAGCGCTCGCAAGAAGCGCCTCCACGTCGGCTCGCCATGGCATGGCCCCGGCTGCCCCTAGCTGCGTCACCGTCACCGCCCCTGCCGCATTTGCGTATCGCACCGCCTCCAGCCACGGCTTGCCGCTCGCCAAGGCAAGCGCTAACGCTGCCGTCGACGCGTCGCCCGCCCCCGTCGTGTCCACGACGGGCACATCAAAGGCAGGCACATGCGATTCGAGGTTGGGCGTCGCTACATAAGCGCCACGTCCCCCCAGTTTCACCACAACGCCTGCCAATCCCGATGCCAGCAGGTCGCGAATGCCCCCTTGCCAGCGGGGCTCGTCCTCTCGCGCACACCCCAGCAGGCACGCGATCTCAGCCTGATTGCCCGTGAGCACGGTATGCTGCCCCCAGTGCTGGGGCTGCTCATGGCGCGCCGGACCAGCGTCGAGGACGACGAAGACGTCGTGAGCATTCGCCCAATCTATGGCCGCCTGGACACAGTCGAAGGGCACCTCATAGTTGGTCACGACGACATCGGGCGCTGCTTCGTCCAACGCGCCGCGAACATGGGCGACCGTCAGCCGCTCATTCGCCCCCCGCGCCACCACGATCGTGTTCTCACCCCAATCGTCAACCATGATGACCGCCATGCCGGTTGGAGATTCGGTAGAGCGGGAGATGCCAGCCGTCGCGACACCCTCGGCCTGCAGCACCTCAACTGCCTGATCGCCATAGGCATCCTGCCCCACGCTGCCCACCATCTGCGCTGAACCGCCTAGCCGAGCCACAGCGATGGCACAGTTGGATCCCTTGCCTCCCCGTCCCGTCGTGACGCCACGCGCCAATAGGTTCTCGCCGTGCCCCGGAACACGTGGAACCCTCACCACCAAGTCCGTGTTGATCGACCCAACAACAGCAACCGCAATGGATCGCCCCACTCAGCCCTCCTTCCGTGCGTGCCCCAGCGTAGGGTTCGGGTGATCTGCTGTCAAGGAAGCGACTCCAGTCGCAACCAGGGAGGTTGACATGGCTGGATCGCAGGAGTAGAATCGGCACACATGCGGAATCGGGCCACGGGGCGCCACCAAGGCATTGTACGCCACCGCGTTTCTCGGCGTCCTCGCTGGCGTACAAGGATCGACGAACACACGCCAGCACCCATACGGGCGCTGGCTTTTTGGCTATGGGGAGGATTCGTAGGTAGATGGTCGAGGTCACTCCATTTCGCGGGCTGCGGTACGCGCCCAAGCTGCGTCATCAGCCCGTCTACTCGCCACCGTACGACGTCATCGATACTGCAGAGCGGGAGCGTCTCCTCGCGAGCAGCCCCTACAACGTGGTACACGTGACGCTGGGCCCCAAGAATGCTCCTGAGCACTGGTACGAGGAGGCAGCCCAACGCCTCAGCAAGTGGCGAGCCCAGGGCATCCTCCTGCGCGATCAAACCCCGGCTCTATACGCGTATGAGCAAGCTTTCGATGGCCCTCAAGGCACCCCCCTCGTGCGACGCGGCCTTTTCGCGCGCGTACGTCTCGTGCCATGGGGAGAGGGCATCCATCCCCACGAGAGAACGCATAGTGGCCCCAAGGCTGACCGATTGCGTCTCATGAGATCGTTACACGCACAAGAGAGCCCGGTATTTGGGCTCTATCGAGATGCGGAGGGCACCCTCGAGAACCTACTCGGCGTGGCACCCGCCGATGCCATCACCACCACCGATGCTGACGACGTCCGTCACACGTGTTGGAAGATCACGGATAGGCAGATCCTGGACCAAGCAGCTACCTTCCTTCGTAGCCGCGATATCGTCATCGCCGATGGCCACCATCGCTACGAGACCGCGTTGGCCTACCGCGATGAGGTGCGCCGACAACGTCCCGCGGGCAACTGGGCCGGAGCCCACAACTATGTGTTCATGTACCTGACGGCGGCAGAGAGCCCCGGCCTAGTGATCCTGCCGACGCATCGCATCGTCACCACACCGCTACCGGTAGGCGACGATCAACTACGCGCCGCCCTGGCCAGCTCGTTCGAGCTACGCCCCGTGACGCGCGACGAGGACCTGCCATCGGCCATCGCGGCGCGGCACAATGGCGAGCTCACCCTCGGCATGCGATTGCCCTCAGGCGCGTGGACGCTCACACTACGCGACCGCAGGATGGCCCACAGCGCCATCCCAGCCGGTCAGCCCAAAGAGCTAGCCGAACTTGATGTATGCGTCCTGCAGAACCTGGTGCTGGCCCCTCATCTCGGCATCTCTTCGGAAGACCTCACGCATGGCGATGCCGTTCGCTATACCATTCACCCCAAAGAGGCCTGTGCAGCCGTCGCCGAGGGGCAAGCGGCAGCCGCCTTTCTTCTCGGCCCCACGGCTACCGAGCAGGTCTGGCGAGTCGCCATAGCAGGCGTCACCATGCCCCAGAAGAGCACCTACTTCTATCCCAAACTGCTCACTGGACTTGTGATGAACCCGCTGGTGGACTAGAGCCTACCAGCGCACCCCCTTTGCAGAGGAGAGGAGACATCGATGCGCATCCTGGTCACAGAGACCATAGGGGAAGCGGGACTTGATATCCTGGCCGAGTGCGGCCAACTGGACGTCATCAAGAACCCATCGCCGGAAGCCCTGATCGAGATGATTCCAGCCTACGAGGCGCTGATCGTCCGAAGCCGCACCAAGGTGACTGCCGATGTTCTCAAAGCTGGTAGCAACCTCAAGGTCGTGGGGCGCGCTGGTACCGGCGTCGATAACATTGACCTCGATGCGGCCACCAAACACGGCGTCTTTGTGGTGAACGCCCCCACAGGCAATAGCAACGCGGTGGCCGAGCACACCATCGCTCTGATGCTGGCCCTCGCCCGCCGCATCCACCCGGCCGTCAACTCGCTCAAACAGGGGCGCTGGGAAAAGAGCTCGCTTCAGGGGCACGAGGTGCTGGGCAAGACCCTGGGCCTCATTGGCTTGGGACGCATCGGATCGCTGGTCGCCTCCAAGGCCAAAGGCTTGGACATGCGCGTCATCGCACACGACCCCTACGCCTCTCCAGAGCGAGCGGCCTCCAGCGGTGTAGAGCTGGTATCGCTGGATGCGCTGCTGGCCGAGGCCGATTTCGTATCGGTACACACGCCCCTAACCCCACAGACCAAAGGGCTGGTGGATGCGGCAAAGCTGGCGCTGCTCAAGCCGACAGCGTACGTGATCAACTGCGCCCGTGGTGGCATCGTGGATGAAGCCGCCTTAGAAACGGCTCTGCGCGAGGGGCGCATCGCGGGGGCCGCCCTGGACGTCTTTGAGCAAGAGCCGGCCACCGAGCATCCCCTGGTTGGGCTGCCCAACGTCATTGCGACGCCACACGTGGGCGCTTCCACCAACGAGGCCCAGGAGAACGTCGCCAGAGACGTGGCGCTGTCCGTCAAGGACGTCCTCGAGGGCCGCATGCCGGCCAACCCCGTCAACGTCCCTTACCTGCCGCCTCAGGCCGCCGACTTTTTAGCGCCATACATCGATCTCGCGGAGCGCCTCGGCAGCCTGTTCGTGCAATGGCGAGGCGAGTTGAGCGACACCGTCGAGCTCATCTATGATGGGGACCTTTGCGAGTACGATACGCAGGTGTTGACGTCCGCGTTTCTGGCCGGCCTGCTTGCGCCTGCATACAGCGAGCCGGTGAACATCGTCAACGTGCAGCGGCTAGCAGCGGAGCGCGGTCTGGTGACGTCCGAGGTGCGTAGGGGACACACGCGCATCGCCGGAAACCTGATCACGGCCCGCTACCCCAAGGCTGACTCGGACCAGAACATCTCGGGGACCATGGTCCAGGACGAGCCCCATCTGGTCGCCCTAGATGGCCAGCGGCTCGATTGTGTGCTCCAGGGACATATGCTGGTGGACCTCCACCATGACCGACCGGGCATCGTCGGGCGGATGGGCCTCATCTTGGGCGAACGCGACATCAACATCTCGTTCGTGCAGATGAGCCGCGTTCATCGGGGCGGGCCTTCCATCATGATCCTCGGGCTAGACGACCCTGCCGACGAGGCTATCATGGAGCAGGTCGTTGAGGTGCCCAACGTCCAGCGCGTACGCATGGTCTCATTGCCCACGCTGCCGGGCTATCAAGAGCCCCCCCTTGCCTAGACATCGAAACGACACGAGGGCCGGCCATTTGCACGGCTGGCCCTCGTGCTGTCGCGCGACTAGCTCTCCCAGAGCGTTTTGGCCTGCGCCATCAACGCGATGGCCTGCTCATGGCGAGAACGCTCGCCAGGCAAGGTCGGCTTCCAAGGGGTCATCAAAAAGCCTCGCAGCGTCTCGGCAGGCAAATGCTCGCGAGCATATGCCACCGTCAGACGCATGTTCTCGGGCGTCGACCAGTTACTGCCCGTGGGCACCTGATCGTAACTGGCCTCAGCCAGGCGCTGGTAGGTGGCCACCTCGTTGCACGGAGGATCGAACGCAGTGCCATAGTACCAGTTGCTTTGGAGCACCGAGCGTGGCATGCGCTCATAGTAATCGTCGTGGTTCCAGGCATAGTCCGACCAGACCCAGGCCCGCGCGCCTTGCTCCTCCACCGAGTCCACAAGGTACGCCAGATCGTGCCACCAGAGCTCGTGCTGACGCACCACCACGTAGGCATAATCGCGCTGGTGTTGCCAGGTTTCCTCATCCATCCCGAGGTGGAAGAACCGTGGTCCGTCAAAGAGGTCCGTTACCTCCCGGATCAGATCGCGGCACACCTCATAGTAGCGCGGCGTGGACACAGAGCGGCTGTACTCGCCTAGCCAGACATCGTGCGTCGCGGAAAAGTTCAGCTTTGGGATCGGCTCGAGGCCCATCCCGCGCAGCCGCGACAGCTCGACTCGCAGCTCATCGGGAGACCAGGAGCCCTCCACGGCAAGTTCTGGATGGCTGTCGTAGCGGACGCCCTCGCCTAAATCGATGACCAAGGTGTTGATGCCCGCGGCTACCGCCCTCTCCGTCAGGCCCTCCCATAGGCCGCGGTCACACCGCAGATACGGTCGCGCCGTAATATGCTCGACGACCCCAGACACTTCCCGATCGCTCCACATGTTGTAACCCAGATGCAAGAGCAACCCCCACATCATGGCCACGTCCGATACACCTTCACGACCGGTCATAGTTCACCTCCCCGCTCCTTGGCGCCACGCCCATCTCTTCGAGTAGCGCCTGCGCCACCTTCTGTCCCCACACCACGGCATAGTTCATGCCACGGTCCTCGGGATAGACCTGTGCCATGGACGATAGCCAGAGATTGCCCACTGGCGTCTTGAGCTCTGGCCGCAACTGGGAGTAGTGCAGACCGATGACGGGTTGCGCATAGGGTTCCCGCCATGCCCAACATGCTTGGACCCAGTCGCGCGAAAACCCAGGGAACATGCGCTGCAGATAGGGCTCGTAGGACGCCAACAGCGCATCGGCCGTCATCTCGTAGGCCGGGTCGGCCACATCCAGGTACCGCGACAAGTAGGCCAGATGCGCCCCGCCATAGTCCTCAGGGCGCTGCATGTTGGTGTGTTCGATAACGCCGGTAAAGGGGATCGATGGGTCGCCCACGTTGAGCCAGTAGGTATCCGAGAGGCTTCGGTCCAGCTTGAGCACCAGGCAGACGTTGCCTAGGTAGTGGATGCGCTGCAGACGCTGTCGGTAAGCCGGCGGCAGCCCTGGAGCCATCTCTGTCAGCAAAGACGGGGCTGTCGTGACGATGATCTGATCGTAGGCGTGCCGCTCGTCAGCAACCCGAAGAGCCACGGCCCGCCCCTCGACGATCTCGATGCGCGCGACCTCGGCCTTCGTACGAATGGTCACGCCCTGCTCGCGCAGTCGCTGCTCCCAAACCTCCAGCGCCCGCCCAAACCCGCCCCGGAGATAGCCCAGGCGCTCCTCCTGGCCCTTGCCGCGCGAACCACCACGCAGCTTGAGCTTGTTCCAGATCCACACGGCCGCCACGTCGTCGGCATACCGGCCGAACTTGCCGCGCAGGAGCGGCTCCCAGACGGCATGCCAGACCTCCTCTCCCGCCATCTCGACGAGCCAATCCCGTGCCGTGATCTCCTCTAGCGGATGCCAGTCGCGGACAAGACCGGTCCGCAGATACAGCAGCCCTAGCCGAATGCGATCCACCAGGGACAGTCGCGTGAAGCGCAGCAGATCCAGAGGCGTGCTGAGGCGGTACGTGCGCCCCGCAAAGTAGGCGTTGCTCGTAGGCAGCCATTCCAGGTCGCCGTCGAGGCCCAGCGAAGCGATGAGCTCCGCCATGGCGACATCGCTGGTAAACAGATGATGGTAGAAACGCTCCAGTCGGGAACCATTGACCTCGAACGATCCAGCCAGACCTCCGAGCGTCGCGTCCTTCTCATAGAGGTCACACGCTATCCCATGTCGCGAGAGCACATCGCACGCGCTCATACCCGTGATGCCACCGCCTACAACCGCAACGCGCATGGATCCGCCCCCTTGACGCGATCTACCCAATATGCCAACAAGCACCGATTCTAGGGGCAGCCTATGGGGATGTCAACGGGCTTCTCTCGTGCTTCTCTTGCCTCTCTCAGCGCCAAGCGGCATAATGGCTAGCGAATCATAGCGCAAAGCTTGTAGGCAAATCACAGGAGCCACGAATGAACACCATCCTCGTCAGCGAGCTCTATGAGCAACTCGACATGATCCCCATCGTCGATATCCATACCCACGTGGACTGGAAGGCGCCCACGGCACGTCATATCGGCGATATCCTCAGCTACCACTATTACACGGAACTCGTCAACTCGGCGGCCTTCCAGCACGGATCGTTCCCTTTCGATGATCCCAAGGCGCTCACGCGCATCATCGTGGAGAAGCTGCCCCACATCCGCCATACGGTCCAATACGACTGGCTCATGGCGATCTCGCAGGAATTCTTGGGCATCGAGCCTTGGGAGTGGGAGCCACACCACGCCGATGCCATCTTGGCGCGCTCCGCCGAGATCATGGGCGACGACGCGTGGTTTGCTAAAGTCGCCAGCCAAGCCAACATCCAGCGCGTGTACCTCACCAACCAGTACGACGATGATCTGGAGGGACTCGACACCAGCTTTTTTACGCCCTGTTTGCGCGTCGAGTCGTTCGTGTTGGACATCCTCAACCCTGACGCCCGCGAGCACATGAGCGATGTCCTGGGCCGACCCATCCGCGAGCCCTCGGACGTGAAAGAGCTCATCGATCGCACGTTCCGCCGCTTTATGGAGCACGACATGGGCTATGCCGCCATCTCTAGCCCAGCGGGACTGCGAACGTTCGCCGTCAGCGAGGAGGATGCCGAGCGGATCCTGAGCAGCGCTATCGAAGGCAATGCCCTCACGTCCGCCGACCGCGAGGCATGGGCCGCCTATGCTCTCGCGCGGGTCGCCGACGCCTGCCGGGCCCATAAACGGCCCTTCCACCTGATGATTGGCGTCAACCGCAACGTGTACGCCCATGGCGTGCCCTCGGGCACCGACCTGTTTGACTCGGCCAACTCGATGCGCGGCTATGATTGGCTGCTCAACACCTACGCCGACGTACGATTCCCCACCGCCGTGCTCGCCGATACCACTGGTTTGGAGCTGGTCGCTTCTGCCTGGATTCGGCACAACGTGTACCCCTCGGGCCACTGGTGGTATGCCAATCAGCCCACCGAGATCGGCCGCGAGCTGCGCCGCCGCTTGGACACCGTGCCATCCTCCAAGCTCATCGGCTACTTTTCCGATGCATACTATCTAGAGTTCATCCTGCCCAAGTTCCGCATGTTCAAGTTCGAGCTGGCTTCCGCGCTGGCGGATCGGATGGAGCGCAGCCTTGTTCATCCCAACATGACGCCCTTCTCCATGGACGATGCCCTTGAACTCGGGCACGCTATCCTGATCGACAACCCGCTGCGCATTGTCGGTCACATCACGTAGTCCCATCCTGTCGATCTCAACGTTCACACAATACGCAAGGAGACGCACGATCATGGCCCCCAGAAAACGCTCCGAGATGGATCCCCGATACCTCTGGAACACCGAGAGCATCTTTGCTGATGCCGATGCGTTCGAAGAGGAGCTCCAGGCGGTGAGCGATGCCCTACCGGCCGCTGCCGCCTACCAAGGACGCCTCAGCGAAGGCCCATCGACGCTGGCCGACGCCTTTGAGACGTTGGACAGCCTTCGCATGCGTCTGTTCAAGCTCTTTGCCTACGCGCACTGCCGACGCGACGCCGACACGACCGACCAGGCGGCAGCGGCGGCCCACGATCGCGTCCTTGGCCTGGCAGGACGCGCCATGACCATGCTGGCCTTCGTCGAACCCGAGCTGCTGGCCATTGGCATCCCCACGCTCCGCGAGTGGGTCGGTGAGGAACTGCGCCTGTCCCACCTTGCCCACTATGTGGAGGTGCTCGCGCGGATGGCGCCCCACGTCCGCTCCCCCGAAGTGGAGGAGCTGCTAGGCGCCTTGATGGACCCCTTCCGGAGCGCCGAGAACATCCACGGGCTGCTCGCCAACGCCGAGCTGACCTTCCGCCCTGCGCGCACCTCGCTGCCCGCGGCCGAGGAAAGGCCCGTCACCCAAGGGACCATCGACGCTCTTCTGACCAGTCCCGACCGCGAGCTGCGACGGACCGCCTACGAGAGCTATGCCGACGCCCATCTTGCGCTCAAGAACACCATGGCCGCCTGCTTGGCGACAGGGGTCAAGCACAACGTGTTCTATGCCCACGCTCGCCGCTATGGCTCGGCGCTGGAGGCGTCGCTAGAGAACAACCATATCCCGGTAGCCGTGTACCACAACACGGTCGAGGCGTTCCGACGCAATCTTCCCGTGTGGCACCGCTACTGGGCCTTGAAGCGCGATCTGCTAGGGTACGAGACCCTGCACCCTTACGACGCCAAGGCCCCCCTCCTCACGGAGCAGCCCACCATCACCTTCGAGCAGGCCGTCGACTGGATCTGTGACGGGCTAGCCCCTCTCGGTGAGGAGTATGTCGCGCGTCTGCGTCGCGGCGTCCTCGAGGAGCGATGGGTGGACGTGTACCCTAATATCGGCAAGAAAGCGGGCGCATATTCTAGCGGCACCCAGGGAACCATCCCCCTGATCCTGATGAACTTTAACAACGACGTCTATGGGTTGAGCACCTTGGCCCACGAGCTAGGCCACTCGATGCACTCGCTCATGACCTGGGAGACGCAGCCACCTGTCTATGCCCGCTATGGCATCTTTATGGCAGAGATCGCCTCTAACCTGAACCAGGCACTGGTGCGCGATCACCTCCTATCCAGCGCCGACGACAGGAACCTCCAGATCGCCCTGATCGAGGAGGCGCTGTCCAACTACCATCGTTACTTTTTCCTGATGCCGACGCTGGCGCGGTTGGAGCTAGCCATGCACGAACGCATTGAGCGTGGCCAGGCGCTCACAGCCGATGATCTCATCTCCATGACGGCCGACCTCTTTGCCGAGGCTTTCGGCAGTGAGGTCGAAATGGACCGCGATCGCGTGGGCATCACCTGGGCCCAGTTCCATACCCACCTCTACATGAACTTTTATGTCTATCAATACACCACGGGCATCGCGGGAGCGCAGGCGCTGGCGGATCGCATCCTGAGCGAAACGCCTGGCGCAGTCGAAAGCTACCTAGAGTTCCTGAGCGTGGGATCGTCGGTATTCCCGCTGGACGCCGTCAGCGCCGCGGGCGTCGACCTGACCACGCCAGAGCCTATCGACCGCGCCTTTGCCCACTTGCAGGGGCTCATCGACCGCCTCGAGTCGCTGACGCGCGAGAAGGAGACGAACGCATGAGGAGACGCAACCCATGACCATGACATCGAAGGAGCGCGCCCGAACGGCGCTGCAGGGTGGCATCCCTGACAAGGTACCCCTGGGAGACTTTTCCATCGATGCGGACACCGTCTCGCGCATCGTCGGCCATCCGACCTATGTGCGAGCCAAGGCTCGCTCCCAGATCGCCCTCTGGGAAGGACGCCGCGACGAGGTCGTTCAGAACCTCATCGAGGATACCATCACGCTATTCCGCAAGCTCGATTGCTATGACATCATCAACCTCTGCGCCATGACGCTCGGGCTGGTGCCCCCAAGGGGCTACCAACCCGAAGCGCCGCGCAAGATCGACGACGTTACCTGGGAGTACGACGACGGACGCGTGCTCAAGTACTCTGAGATCACGGCTGACATCACGTTGGTGTACGATCCGGAAGAATGGACACGTCCGATCTCGCCAGAGGACTATCCCCTCGATTGGACCTACGAGCCCCCTGATCCCTCGGTCTTTGAGCTACTAGATGCGGTCCTCGACGCCTTTGGCGAGGAGCGCTTTATCATTGGCCCCTACCCACTGGCGACGGAGTGGGTGCAACTCGGCACGATGCAGCGCACCCTCTACGAGATGGCCGAGCGACCGGAGCTGGTGGACCGAGCCGTCCAATCGAGCATGGCCAAGGCAACGGTGCAGCAAGCTCATTGGCCAACTCGTCCGTTCGACGCCGTAATGGACGGCACCGACTTTGGGTTCAAGAGCGGCACCTTTATGTCGCCCAAGATGTGGCGGAGGTTCTGCTATCCGCCTCTGGCGGCCAACGTGGAGGCAGCCCACAACGCCGGCCTGCTCTTCATCCAACACGCCTGCGGCAACAACTGGGGCATCCTCGATGGCTTTGTCCAAGCAGGGGTCGATGCCTACCAATCGGTTCAAACCACTGCCACGATGGAGATCGCCAAGGTAAAAGAGTACGTGCGAGGCCAGCTAGCCGTCTGGGGTGGAGTCCAGGTGGAACACCTGGTGGACGGTACGCCCGACGAGGTGCGCCAGGACGTCCGCCTGGCTATGGAGCGGGTCAAGCCGGGGGGCGGCTTTGTGCTGGGCTCGACGCACAGCATCGCCATTGGCACGCGCTATGACAACTTTATGGCCATGCTGGACGAGTTCGCCAAGCTGCGCGACTATTAGGCTGGACGGACACGAGATGGGAGCTCTCCTATCGAGCGATCCCGATAGGAGAGCTCCAACCGACGCCTACGGCTGATCTCGACCGTCTTTGGCGTCCAGCCGCATCTCGCGCTCAAGCATGGCGAGATCTGCGCCCACCATCATGCGCACCAGCTCCTCAAAGCCGACCTTGGGCTCCCACCCCAGCACCTCGCGCGCTTTGGTCGGATCGCTGACCAGAAGATCAACTTCGGCAGGCCGGTAGAAGCGTGGGTCCTGCACGACGTACGGTCGCCAGTCCAAGCCGGCGGCATCGAAAGCCACCTCCACCAGCTCGCCGACAGAGTGCGTCACGCCCGTCCCCACGACATAGTCATCGGGACGATCCTGCTGCAGCATCAACCACATGGCCCGCACATAATCGCCGGCATAGCCCCAGTCTCGCCGCGATTCCAGGTTACCCAGCCGGAGCTCGTCCGCGAGTCCCAGCTTGATGCGCGCCACGCCATGCGTCACCTTGCGCGTGACGAACTCAAATCCCCGTCGAGGCGACTCGTGATTAAAGAGGATGCCCGAGCACACGAACATGTCATAGCTCTCGCGATAGTTAACGGCGATCCAATGCCCATACACCTTGGCCACACCGTAGGGGCTACGAGGGTAGAATGGCGTCGTCTCGCGCTGAGGCACCTCGCGCACCTTGCCAAACATCTCGCTGCTGGATGCTTGGTAGAATCGGATGCCCTCGGGATCCACCACGCGGACCGCCTCCAGCATGCGCGTGACCCCCAGGCCGGTCACGTCGCCCGTGAACACCGGCTGTGACCAGGAAGTCGGCACAAAGCTCTGTGCCGCCAGGTTGTACACCTCTTGCGGGCGATAGTCCGAGAGGATCTGGAGCAGCGAGGTCTGATCGAGCAGATCGCCCGGCACGAGCTCGATCCGGTCCTGGATATGCTTGATCCGCTCAAAGTTCACCGTGCTGCTGCGACGGACCATGCCCAGCACGTCGTAGCCC
>JBNGEB010000002.1:0-46079 GCA_049975585.1 Anaerolineae bacterium | reverse complement strand
GGCATGGACTGGCTAGGCCGCCATATCAACCCGCCGACGACGCCCTTGCAGGTAGCCTCAGTGGCTCACCAGCTCGGCAAGCGACGGATTCTCAGCGAGACCTTTGCTCTCTGCGGCTGGAACGTCAGCTTTGAGGAACTCAAGTGGATCTACGAGTGGCAGTGCGTCCGTGGGGTGACCCAGCTTTGCCAGCACCTGGAAGGCTACTCGCTACGAGGCATCCGCAAGCGCGACTATCCGCCTTCCATGTTCTTCCAAGAGCCCTGGTGGGACCAGTACCGATTCTTCAACGACTATGTCTCGCGCCTGGGGCTGCTCCTCGCCGAGGGCGATGTGGCTTTTGATGTCCTCGTCTTGCACCCGCAGGCTTCGGCCTGGCTCTGCTACAACGACGATGATAACGCCGGCATCCACGAACTCAACGACGGCCTGATGCGTGTCATCGACACGTTGGAAGGCCTCCACGTGCCGTTCCATCTCGGCGACGAGCGCATCCTGAAGCGACACGCCCAAGCTGAGGGCGATCGAATCCACGTGGGCACTCAGACCTACAAGCTGGTCATTGCGCCGCCCATGCGCACCGTATCGCGGGATACGCTCTCGCTGCTGCGCGCGTATGTCGATGGGGGCGGCAGCGTCCTCTGGCTCGGGGAAGTGCCCACGCTGGTAGAGGGCGAGCCGTCCAGCGAGCTGGACGAACTCGGCAAGAGGGGCGAGCTTCTAGACGCGATCGCCGAACTGGAGAAGGCGCTGCCCGCATCGGTACGAAGCATCTCGGTAGCGGACAGCCAGGGCAAAGAGATCCCGTCCGTCACCGTGACACAGCGACACCTGGAAGCCTTTGGCGATCTCGGAGCCTGTGCCTTCTACTTTCTCGTGAACAGCGATGCCAATTCCGCTCACGACGCGACTATCGGGTTGCCGGGCAAAGCCGCCGCGCGCGTCGTTCTGGAGGATGGGACCATCCAGGAGATCCCCTGGGAGGTGCGAGACGGGCGGGTCAAGCTGCACCATCGCTTCCCCGCGAGCGGATCGCTAGCTCTCATCGTCCCCGATGAGCCGGAAGCGTTGACGGATGCCGTCGAGCCAGCAACGATCGTAGGCCAACCCCTGCCTGCCCATCTCTTTACGGGGAACTGGCAGCTCGAGATGCTGGACCCCAACGCCCTCACGCTAGACTACTGCGATATCTGGATCGACGGCGAGCTAGAGGCCGAAAATGAGCACATCAGCGTGGTGCAAGAGCGATGCCTGGATCGGGGCAAGCCGGTACAGCTCAAGCTGCGCTTCAGCGTGCAGGTGGCCGACGGTTGGTCGCCCGAAGGGCCGCTCTATCTGGTCATGGAGCAGCCTCAAGAGTCCGGGATCGCCATCAATGGGCGAACCATTGACCAGACGGATTGCGGCTTTTACCGGGATACCTCCTTCCGCAAGATCGACATCACAGGTCAGCTACGTCCTGGCGCGAACGAGATCGTCTTGGAGACGCGTTTCTCCCAGAGCCCAGAAGTGTATGAGAACCTGAAAAAGGCCCGCGTCTTTGAGGCGGAAAAGAACAAGCTCACCTATGATAGCGAGATCGAGGCCATCTATCTCGTGGGGCGCTTTGGCGTGCAAACGCCTGGCTCCTTCGAGGCGCTATCCCGGCATGCCATGCGATACAGTGGCCCCTTTGTCATCGGACCCGAGCCAACAGAGGTCGATCCAAGCAACCTGACGCCGCAGGGGCTCCCGTTCTTCAATGGAACCGTTCGCCTGACCAGAGAGGTCACGCTGGACGAGGAGCAGATCGACGGCAGGTCGTTCTCCTTGGAGGACGTACAGGGCCACATCGTCGAGTTGATCGTCAACGGAGAGTCCGCCGCGAGGTGGTTCTGGCGGCCCTATGTCGTCGATCTCAGCAGGATATTGACGCCTGGCGTCAACACGTTTGAGCTTATATTGACCGGTGGCCTGCGCAACCTGCTTGGCCCGCACCACCTTGAAGAGGGTGAGAGCTATGCCGTGGCTCCTTCCAGCTTTTATAAGGAGCCAAGCGTCTTTGGCTGCGCGCCTTGGAACGATGACTATTGCTTTGTGGAGTTTGGCGTGGAGCTTCCCAAGGAGTGACGTCTCGCCAGCGACCAGGATTCAACAGACAGGAGAGCGGCCGATGGATGTCGCTAGCTTGGCGTGGTACGATGCGAACTGCACCGTGACCTAGAACCTCGATGGAGACACAGAGCGCGTCGCCAGAAAGCCAGGGCAGCTCAGCCAGCGACGTGACCCTGCCGCCCACCACGGGGGGCAAGCGCACGCTTGCTCAGGCCATCGGGCACGCCATCCGGCAGGCTGGCGCGCGTCTCGCCAGGCTTCCCTACAATGAGCGTATCCTCTACGCCGAGACTTTCTTCCAGGCGATCCTCGCCAGCGGCGTCCTGGCGTTCGTGGGCGTCTATCTGGTACGGCTGGGGGCACCCAACTGGCTGGTAGGCCTCTACTCCTCACTCCCAGCGCTGGCAGTCATCGTCACAGCCATGCCCGTGGCGTCCTTTGTACAGCGCCAGCGTTCGCTCGTGGCTACAGCAAACTGGGGGCGGTTCGTTTTCCGCGGGATGATGGGCATGTTCGCCCTGCTGCCACTGTTGCCAGCAGACATCGCAGGTTATGTGCTGGTCGGGGCCCGTACGCTCATGGCCATCCCTGGAACGGTCTCCAACGTGTCGTTCACCACAGTCTTGGGCATCGTGACCCCCGCGGATCAGCGTCCGCGCATACTGAGCCTGCGGCTGGCCATCAATGGCGTGGCAGCCACGATGTTTGGCTTTCTCGCCGGGCAGTGGCTAGACTATGCCCCGTACCCTGTGAACTACCAGGTGCTCTTTGTGGCCGGGTTTGTGGCCGGCCTCATCAGCATCTATTTGCTCTCCAAGCTGCGGATGCCCGAGGATGCCCCACCACCTTCCAGCACCCCCCGCCCCACCCGCCTTCGGCTCGGTCAGATGGTAGAGCTCATCAAGGAGACGCCGGCATTTCACGGCTATGCCGTGGCGTCTCTGATCTTCCGGCTTGGCTTGGCCATGCCCCAAGCCTTGTACACCATCTACCGCGTTCGCACGCTAGGGTCGTCTGACGCGTGGGTGGCCGTTCTGCTCACGTTGCAGAATGCTGTCAGCGTAATCAGTTATTTTGCCCTTGGCAAGCTTCTCACCAAGCCTGACTTCCGCAGCAAGCTCTGGCTGAGCTGTCTGGGCACGGCGCTCTATCCGCTGACGACCGGACTCTCGCGCACACCGGCCATGTTGTTGGTGCCCGCTGTGGTTGGCGGCATCTTTAGCGCGGGAATGAATATCTACCTAGGGGGCCTGCTGTTCGAGGTCTCGCCCGAGGACAATCGCCCGCCCTTTGTGGCCGCCGACAGCATGTTGGCAAACCTGGCAGCCTTTGTGGCGCCCATGCTCGGCACGCTTCTGGCGGATCTGACGAGTATCGTTAGTGCTTTCTATATCATCACCGTTTTCCGCGTTATTGGTGGACTAGCCTTTTGGCGAATCGTCGTCCGGCAGCCGCAATCGAGCAACTAGGGCACTCAAACGATAAGGGGCGTACCCTATCAGGCACGCCCCTCGAGCAAAGCCTATCCTGACTAGGCCAACCCCAGCCAATCCTTGATGCGCTCGGTCACAGCGTCCGGCGTAAATCCGAGCTTCTCTGCTAGCACCGTATTGGGCGCCGAGTGTCCAAACTCGTCTTGGGTGATGAACAGCGCGTCCGCCCCAACGACGTCGCCCCACCCGAATCGACATCCCGCCTCAATCACCACTTTGCGCGAGCCGATCGGTAGAAGGGCCTCTCGGAAAGCGACGTCTTGGGCCATGAACAGGTTGCGGGACGGCATAGAGACCACGCGGGCTGCGATGCTGGCATCCCGCAGGGCCTCGGCGGCCGCTACCGCGAGCTGCACCTCTGAGCCCGTGGCGATGAGCACCACGTCGGGATCGCCTTCACTATCGCTGAGCGCATAGGCTCCCTTGGCGAACGTCTCTGCCGTCAGAGGCTCATCCCGCTCGAGCGCGGGCACGCCTTGGCGGGTAAGGAACATAGCCGAGGGACCCTGGGTGTGCTGCAAGGCATAGAACCATGCTTGCGCGACCTCCGGCCCGTCCGCTGGGCGCAGGTCCACCATGCCAGGGATGACGCGCAGCGAGGAGATCTGCTCCACCGGCTGATGGGTTGGGCCGTCCTCTCCCACAAAGACGCTGTCGTGCGTAAAGATGTACACCACCTGAGCGCCCATCAGGTTCGCCAAGCGGATGGGAGGCCGGCAGTAGTCAGCAAAGACAAGGAACGTGGCACCGAACGGGATCCAACCTCCGTACAATGCCATGCCGTTCAGGATAGAGCCCATGGCATGCTCGCGCACGCCAAAGTGCAGGTTTCGTCCCTCAGGCGTATCAGGCCCAAAAGCAGGCGATGTATCCATCCATGTCGAAGTGGACGGCGCCAGGTCGGCCGAACCACCCACCACGTGCGGGATCAGTTCGGCGATCTTTTGAATGACCTGACCGCTCATGCGCCGCGTGGCATTCGGCTTGGTGATGGCACCCAGAAGCTCCTCTTCCAGACCAGCCGGAAGCTCCTTGGCCAGAGCGGCACGTCGCTCGGTGGCAAGAGAAGGATTCTTCTCCTCCCAGCGCGCCAAGTTTGCCTGCCAAGCAGCGTACTCTTGCTTGAGTTCAGCGACGCGCTCACGCCACAGCACTCGCACCTCATCGGGCACGTAAAAGCTGGGCTCCAAAGGCCAGCCCAGGTTCTCCTTTGTGGCCCTGGTCTCCTCCTCGCCAAGAGCCGCGCCGTGAACCTCCGCCGAGTCAACCATGTTCGGACTGCCCTTGCCAATATGGGTACGCGCCACGATCAGCGTGGGTCGCTCCGTATCGGCTTGCGCGGCCTCGATGGCTTTGGCTGCGGCCTGCCCGTCATGGCCGTCAATATACAGGACCTGCCAGCCGTACGCCTCAAACCGCTTGCCGCGATCCTCGGTGAAGGCGAGCTCCGTGGAGCCCTCAATGGAGATGCGATTGTCGTCGTAAAAGTAGATGATGTTGCCAAGCTTGAGGTGCCCGGCCAGCGAAGCCGCTTCCGAGGCGACGCCCTCCATGAGATCGCCGTCGCTGACGATGCCATAGACATAGTGATCGACGATGGTGTCTTGGCTCGTGTTGTAGCGAGCGGCGGCCATCTTGGCGGCGATGGCCATGCCAACCCCGTTGGCAAAGCCCTGGCCTAACGGCCCCGTGGTCGTCTCCACGCCTGGGGTCAGGCCGTACTCGGGATGGCCAGGCGTCTTGCTGCCCCACTGGCGAAAGTTGCGGAGATCGTCCAGGGACAGGTCATAGCCGGCCAAATGCAGCAGGGCGTAGAGAAGCATCGACCCGTGACCAGCCGACAGCACAAAGCGATCCCGGTTGGTCCAGTCAGGATCCTCAGGGTTGAAGCGAAGATACTGGTACCAAAGGGTGAAGGCATAGTCGGCGGCTCCCATGGGAAGGCCAGGATGTCCGCACCCCGCCGCCTCTACGCCGTCGACGGCCAGCATCTTGATGGTGTTCACGGCCAGCTCACGCTCGTGGCTGCTCAGTGCTCTCGGCATGTTGCTTGCTCCTATCGTCTGCGCCGTGGACTCTCAATGCCACGGACTGCGCCTCTATCCATTTGGCTATTCTAGGGACAACGCCAAGCTCACACAAACCGGCCGGTGAGCGTCTGGCTCTATGCGGCGAAAGCCGCGGAAAGTAAAGGCTTTCAGCCTCGTCCGCGGCACTTTTTTGTGCAGATACGAGATGGGGTGCCTTGCGAGATTAGAACGTTTGTTCTATTATGGCCCTACACTATTCCCCTTGATTCCGGAGGACACCGTGGATCTCGATCTGGCCAAGCTGGTTGCCGCAACCCTGCATCGCATCCAAGATCAGCGGGGCTACAGTTTGCGAGGGATGGCGATCAAGCTTCGGATCAGTCCTGGGCACCTGTCTATGATCTACAGCGATCAGCGCTCCGTGGGCATTGGCGTGCTGATGGCAGCCCTGCGCGAGTTCCCCGAAATGCGCCAGGCCATCGGCTTTGCGCTTCTCTCACCCTCTCGGAAACGCAGCCAGGACTAGATCGCACAGCAAGCCCTCCGCTGTGAGCAGGGCGGAGGGGTATCACGCAGTCGTGACCGCTAGCGCCTAGAAGCCGCTAGCAAGGATCCGGCCAGCGTCACCTTGAGCGCATCGGCTACGACAAACGGCACCACGCCCAAGCGCCATGCTTGCTGGAGACTCCCAGTATAGACCGTCAGCCAGACGAGTCCACCCGCATAGATGGCGCCAAGGCCGGCCAGCCCAGCGAGAAGGTGAACGCCCAAGCTACGACCATAGCGTTCCACCACCAAGCCAGCCAGCGCCGCCGCGACAGGGAACGCCCACAAATAGCCCGCCGTCGGCGATACGAAAGCCGCCGGGCCACCCAAGCCTGCAGCCGTTAGCGGCGCGCCAAGCAGGATCATCTGCAGGTAGGCAGCCTGCGCCAGAAAGCCCCCTCGAGCCCCTAGGACGAGGCCACTCAGGAGCACGACCAAGACCTGTAACGTCAGCGGGACAGGTGTGAACGGCAACGGGATGGCCACCCGCGCAGAGAGCGCCGTAGCCAAGCCACAGAGCAACACGGCTGCGACTCGCAGCACGCGCGAACGGTCACGTGCGATAACCAGTGTGTGCATTCATTCCTCCAAGCCTACGGCTGACCGTTTTTGCGAACCAGGATCGATTATAGCCGGAATCACCGCAGGGACAACTCGCGATCTGTCAACGCCACTATCCGCTCAGCGAAGGACCCTTTTCCAGCGCTCCAAGCAGCGTGCGGACCGGCTCTGCTAGCCCCTGAGGTAGCCCCTGAGCCAGGGCAGGATCTCGTTCGCCGGCCAGGATACGTTCCATGGCATGTGCATACTTGGCCATCAGCTCAGGGCTGCCCTTTTGCTGCAGCGTTCCAAGCAGCATGCCAGCCACGAACTGGGCATTGGGGTCGCCTCGAATGGCCTGCATGACGGCTACAAACACCCGCTGGATCGTTGCCTGCACCTCGCGGGGGATACCAGCACCTCTCGGCTGGGCTTGACCCTCGGCGGCCGGAGCGCGTTCCTCGTCGTGAGCTTGCTTCTCCGGCTCATGCGCCTCGATGCCCGCCAGGAGCGCCTTGACCAGCGCGGCTTGCCGAACACCTAGATCCTGATAAAGATCATCCCCGCGCTCGCCACTCAGAACGCGCCAGAAGACGTCGACCGTATCTCGCCATTCGTCATCCTGCTCCATCTCTTCCAGGACCAAGACGATATCATTGTCGAGCGCCTGACCGTGAGAGGCGCGGACTAGACCGTTCAACAACGGTCCCCACTGCGCTGCCAGGGCCCGCGCTGAGCTGGATGCCGCAAAGGCTTCGATGGCCAAACGGTGCCAACGTTTGGAGGCCTCGGAATCGCCGGCATCCCCGTCCAACTGCTCAAGAAGCGCGTAGGCTTGCCAGAGGGGGCCGCGAACCTTGCGTTCCTCCAAAAGGACTCGAGCAGCCTCGGCGTGCACGCGAGCTTCCGCGGACCTGCCTTGATCCACAAGAACCTGCGCCAGATCCAGCTCTACTGTCGCCAAGGCAGAATGCTGGTTGGCTTCCTGGTATAGGCCGGCTGCTCGTGACAGATGGGCCTCGGCCTCCGAAAACTCTCCCCGCTCCCGCAGCAGTCCCCCTAGCCTAACCAGAGCTGACGCCTCAGCGGGACGGTTCTCCCGTTCCCGGTACAAGGCGACTGCTCGCTCTAGCAGTTGAATGGCGCTATCCGGATCGTCGCGCTGCACTGCGATGCCAGCAAGCTGATCCCGCAACGCGGCCTCAGCCTCAGGTGCCGCGCCCCCTTCGTTCAGGGCCTCAAGGGCCGCTCGTAGATGCTCCTCGGCCAGATTCGTGTCCTCGGCACGCAGGGCCCCCGCTGCGAGCTGCTGGCGCAAGCGTGCGACGTCCTCGTGCCGCTTGGCTTGCTGAGCCAGTGGGAGCGCCCGTTCCAGCAGGTCTCGCGCCTTGTCAGCCTGGTCACGGCTGGCGTAGAGAGGAGCTAGATCCAGAGCAAGATCCACGACCTCCTCGCTAATGGCTTTCTGCCCCTGAAGCTTGCCAAGCAGCTCCTCCGCTTGCACCAGAGGGGATAGGGCCAAATCGGCTTGGTGCAGCGCACTGAGCGCATGGCCGAGCCTACGACAAGCCCTGGCGTGATCGTAGGTAGCGGTCGGCCCGCTATAGGAGATGCCCTTCTCGTCACGGAAGCGGTCACACGCTTGATGCAACAGCATGCCCGCTTCCCCAAAGCGACGGTTGTCGATGAGGCTATCCGCCTCGCCGATAAGGAGATTCACCTCCGGTCGCGACAAGGGTCCCTGCCGCTGCAAGAGCTGGGAAATGGCTCGACCGATGGCCTCTCGGACGAGGCCCGCCTCCCGTGGAAGCCCATCATCCTGCAAAAGATCAGCCATATCCCGCGTGAACTCGCGGGCCATGCCCATCTCGCCACTGCCAATCAGGAGCGGCAGGATGCATCGCAGATTGGGCATTTCGTATCGACGCAGGTTGCTTACCGCCTCGGCTGCGCGGTCGCGGTTCTTGATCATCCACTTGACCAGTCCCATATAGTTGCCAGCGTATCGGCTCCTCAGTCTCGCAGCCTCCGTCTGGTCCAGGCGGCGCGCCAAATGATCCAGGAGCGCATGGTGCACGCGTACGTACGGGACCTTGAGCCCTTCTACCGGATACGTGCGGGCCAGGCCAGAGCGCACCAGGAGGCCGAGAGCTTTCGCCCAGGTATCGTTCGGCGTATCCCCTACGAGGGCCGGGAGATTGGCTACAAAGCCTTGCACAAATACGCCAAGGGCTGCCAATGCCTCGCTGTGGACATCTGGAATCCGTCGCAACCACGCCTCCATGGCTGCATGGAGCCCTTGGTTACCCAATCTGCCCTCTCCCTGAGCGAAACCGGGCAACGCCTCCTCGAGGCCCTGGTTGGCTATCTCCAACCCGTGCGAGCCCGCCACATAGCTGGCCAGGCGAAGCGCCAAGGGGTTGCCCCCCAGCAGATCCGCTAGACGTGCGACATCGGCATCGGCCACCTGGTCATCGTATCCCCACTGCTTCCAAAGATCTATGGCCTCTTCGGGGGCAAGCCCGCCAACCTTGACGCGTTGGACACCACTACTGGCGAGGAAAGCTTGGGCGGGCCGGCGAGCGCAGCTCAGTACTAAGCGTGTGCTACCCAGACTTGCCAACTGCTGAGCGAGGGCAACCAGCTCCTGCTGCATCATGTCAGATAGGGCCATGGGTCCCTCGCCAAGGACGGCGTCGATGTCATCCCAGCAGATCAGCGTTGGGTGCTCTGTGAGCGCCCCCTCAAGGCGACCCTTGAGCTCCCTGGTGTGCGCATGCGATTCTCCCAACAACACGACCGCCAAATCGCGCAGGGCCTTTTCGGCCAGACCCCCGCCCCCAAAGCCCGTGTAAACGATATGCTCGAAGCGTTGCGCCCACCTCATACGCGTCGCGACCTGCGCCATGAGCGTCGTCTTGCCCATGCCGTCGCCGCCTTCGAGCAGAACGATGCCTGGCTCTTGAGGAGCCAGAGCCTCTTGCAGCGCGCTTTCCGGCTTCTCTCGAGCCACTACATTGGCATCCGTTGCCGGCAGCGCGCCATGCGCCAGTGATCTCGTATCCGCTCGCTCATCAGAACCCACTATCGCCTCCGATACTTTTTGTCAGTCTCTCGAGTCCGAGCCATGCCTCTGCGGTCACCCCTCGCCTGTTGTCTTGAAACACAGGTCGCCTACCTATGGACGAGGTCTCCCCGTGACCCGCCAGCGTTCGAGCTCCTCCAACGTTCGTTCCCAGAGCTCTGACGTTTCGCCCGTGACCCAAGGCACGAAACCGAGTCGCATGTACGCCGCAACCGCCTGGAGCCGCCAGGGGTTGGTATCCAGCAGCGCTTGACGGTAACCTCGCTCCCTCAGCCGATGCAGCGTAGCCAGGGTAATAGCCTTGCCGAGGCCCTTGCCGCGCTCCTGCCGGCTCACGCCTACCCAATGCACCATGCCATAGGGTTCCCCATCTACCGTGTTGTGCCAAGCGGCTGCCCCCGCCACCGGCGTGTCGCCATGCCAGATGAGCTGGATGTGGGCAGGGTGATAGAGGGGATCGTCTCGGAAGGTTCGGTTGAACCATGACTCACCAATCTCGCCTGCAAAGAGCGACTCGTTGACCACCTTCAGGTAGGCGTCCACCTCATCTTCGCCCATGGGCACCAGCCGGTAGCCCTCTGGGAGATCGATAGGCGGCAGATCATCCAGGGTATCCCTGCGCATCCGAATGAGCTGCATCCGGTTACCCTCACTGCTAAGTACCTCATAGCCACAACGGCGCCCCACCAAGCAAACCGGCACGCCCTGAAAGGTGTGACGCAGATGCTCCACCAAACCCAATAGCCCGGGGATCTCTGCCGTGGTGTGGTTCACGACCATCGCTGGGATCCCGCGATCGGCCAACCAAGCGCCCTCACGCCACAGCAACACGCCGTCATCGGTGACAAGAACAGCATCGGCGCCCAGCTCCACCATCTTGCGGACATCTGTGATCGCTCCCGTGCCTACGCCCAGACGATGCACCATGGTCCCGCGCTCGCCCACAAAGGCCAAGGCCTGCTCATCGAGCGCCTTCACCCGCTGTCCAACCTGGCTGGCTAGCTCCCATGCAGTCACCGTAGGCACCTCGATGATGCGATGGTAGCGATCGCTCGCCACCATCGGCCCGAGGTCCAGATGCGCCACCCACCGATCGATGACGCCCGCGCCCTCTATAACGTCCCAGACGTCATGACATCGGTAGACGATGATCCCTGCATCGTCCAGGAATGCCTTCTTGGTGAGGGCCGGTCCCGAATTCAGCAGCTCCGCGTCGTCATCCATATGCGCATAGAACGTGGGCTCGTGCGTCACAAAGAGGTTACAACCACGTGCGCGGGCTTCTCTCAGCGCGGATAGGGTGGATTGCCAGGCCACGGCGATGCCCTCCACAGGGGTGTCGGGATCGCCGTACTTGAAGCCATCGCACGTTCCATCATCCCACGCCACCCACGTCCCCACCGAGCGCATGTGCCGATCGAGATCCCTGGCGATCACTCTCCCTTACCCCTTTACTGCTAGCTGCGAGCTATCTATCGCCCTTCGGCGCAAGCCTCTCTGTTGATGCCTCCCAGGTCCCATGCTATAATCGTGCCAGCTTTGCTCCCGATGTAGAGAGAGACGCCCACGATGAAATGCCCCGAATGCGGCACCTACAATCCTGACGATCGCCAGCAGTGCTGGCGCTGCGGCCATGAGCTACCCAAGCCCGAACCAGTCAAGAAGAAAGACCCACAGAAAAGCTGGAAGACGGTGATGTACCTCGCCGCCGCCTTTCTTATCATCACCACGCTTCTTCAGTTCTGCGGAACGGGCAGCCTGACACCCGACATGTTGGAAGAAAGCGAACCCACGGGCTATGTCGTCCCGTGGACGCTTGGAGAGAGCCTGATCTAGTCCTTCTCTCCGAACTCTTCCCGCAGACGCCCCTCAAGGCTCGTGGCCAGTTGCTCTAGCAACTGGCCATAGTCTTTAGCAGATAGGCCGGCGGCCGTCATGATCAGGGCATCCTCGCCATTGTCGGGGTAGTATCGCCGACGGCGCCCCACCACTTGCAGCCCGTATTTTGTGTAAAGAGTTCTCGCAGGTCGGTTGCTTTCCCTCACTTCTAGCGTGATCGTGGCGGCCCCAGCTTCTCGCGCCTCGCCAACGACTGTGCTGAAGAGCAGTTCACCCAGACCTCGCCCACGCCACTCGGGATGCACGGCCAGCGTGCCCACGTGCGCCTGATCCACGACCAGCCAGTAGCCGACGTAGCCGAGCAGACCTGGCAGACGATCGACTCCAGCGAAGCCTGCCCCCTTGAGCACATAGTAGCGCGACAGGGGGTTCTGCGAGATCTCCTGAATGAACGCCCTCGCAGGCCATGGCGATGGGAAGACCGTCCGTTCGAGGGCGACCACCGCGGGCACATCACGCAGGCGCATCACGTCGAGGTGGAAGGGGAACCCCGCGAGATTCAGCAAAGGGCCGCTCCGTGAGCCCGTCTCTCCATTGGCCTACTGAACATAGGTGAGATCGAGGGTGTCCAGATCGTCGACCTCTTGGCGCTGCACGCGCTCCCACGCTAGCTCCGCTAGGTATCCAGCTCTCCTCACCGAGCTCGCTAGGGACGCAATAGCGATGTTCTCCGCGTCCGGTAGCGCAAACAGTCTCTCCACCACGTCCGCTCGAAGTTCACCGGCGAGCAGGACAGGTTCGCTAGCATCGGGTGTCCACGCGTTCGCGTCCACGATCTCAGCCTTGGAATCGGCCACAGGGAGCCCTTCCTCAAAACGGAACGGTTGGATACACAGACGGCCTCGTCCAGCCTCCATGACGGCCCAGAGGGGGCCGCCGGGGTCGCCCGCAACATAGGCCGTAACGGCTAGCGTCGGTATGCCCACAATGGGCAGATCCAGAGCTAGCGCGAGTCCCTTGGCCAAGCTCATGCCGATGCGCAAGCCGGTGAACGATCCCGGCCCCGATGCGACCGCCAAGGCGCCCAGCGAGGATGGTTGGAGATGCTCGAGATACATCAAGGATTTGAGGACGGGAAGCGTCTCTACCGAGTGTCGGTTCTCCGTTCGCCAACTGGACTCAGCCAGCACGCCTCGCTCATCATAAAGAGCCACGCTTGCCTGTCGCGTAGCCGTATCGATGGCCGCGAGGATCATGCCTCCTTCTCCTCGCCTTTGGGCGGGCGTTCGGGGGCGATGGCGCGTTGGAGAGCCGAAACGGTGGCCTCATAGTGGTCGCCCATGCCAGTGAACACAAAGCACCGCCGTTGGCCTCCCAGATCGCGAATGGTCACCCAGAGACGTTCTGCCGGAAGGATATCCTTGGCTCGCTCTGCCCACTCGATCACGGTCACGCCATCGCCGTATATATAATCATCTAGGCCGAGATTATACAAAGAGCTGGCATCCTCAATGCGATACAGATCCACATGGTAGAGATAGGGGCCGGGGCCTTTGGGGCCGTACTCGTTGATATACACAAACGTGGGGCTGACGATCTTTCCCTCGACCTTCAGCCCCGCGCCGATTCCCTTGGTGAGGCAAGTCTTGCCTATACCGAGGGCACCCTCCAGACAGACAACGTCGCCCGGCCTCAGCAGCTCGCCGAGCCGTCGGCCCAAGGCGAGCGTCTGTTCGGGGCTACGGGTGATGACCTCGAAATCGCTTTCCGTGAGGATGGGCGTCACGGACCTCTCCGAATCCCTGCGCGGCCAAGCCCCCATTGGCCTGACGAGCGCCTGCGAGCACCATGCATCGACTCTCCGCGTGTATGAGGCTTGCGCGAGTATCGCACAAGCCAGGGAGAGTGTCAAGGACTGTGGAGCAATTGAGGGCTCTACTCGGCATCGGGAGCGCAAGGCAATTGCGCATCTCCACTTAAGGCAAACGATCGCTCATAGCGCCAGGGAGATGCACCGAATTGACTCACCAGCCACACACAGTCCACCAGGAATGACAGATCCAATGGATGCTTGTCCGTCGCGGCCAGGATCTCCCGCCGTTGCACATCGGACAGATCAAGGCCCAGCGTCACATGAGGGTGGTAGTGGGCCAGAGTAAACTGAGCCACACGGTCGTTCTCCGGAAGCACCAGCGGCAGGAGCTGCTTCAGGAGAAAGTCTCGGAGCGCTATCACGCGCTCGGGCGTCGCCACGTCCAGATAAGCGACGTGATCGTCCGGTCTCTCAAAAAAGCCCACCCTGTGAACCCGCACCTGGAAGGGCTCCCATCGCTGGCAAGCGGCATCCAGAATGCTTGCCACGGCTTCTGCGGGTTCACGCCGCAGCCGAAAGGGGCCCAGCAACGTGATATGGTAGCTGATGACGGGCTTGGTCAGTCCAGAGAGACCGAGGTACGCGTCCTCGATCCTGACCTCGTGCTCTCGCGGCAATCGGATCACTAAAGCGTAACGAGGGCCTTGGCGGGCACTCGATTCGCTCACGGGGCGTGGGCTCCTGCGCTGGTACAGATCCCGTCCTCGGCAAAGGGGCCAGCGCCTTGGCGATGCCATGATCGCAGGTTAGCAAAAGCGTCCGCGGCCCGTTCTCGCAGTTCGGGGCTAGGATCGAGTGCCTCGAACTCGTCCTGATCCGCTACGAGCTCCTCGCCATCCACGCCCACCACGAGATCCAGCTTGAGATCCCGCCAGCGGATATGGTCGCCGTTCATCTCCGCGGGAGCCGTCACGTTGCAGTACCAGCCTTTGAGCACTCCCCTCTCGTCGCAGACCCTGAACACGTTGAACCAAGCATCAGCATAATAGAACTCACAGAGGCGATCGCCCGGCTCTAGCGCGAACGGACCGACATCGATGGTCCGCTTCCACGTCCAGGTGCATGCCGCCACGACGCGCTCACCGTTCGCCTGGATCACGCGCCCGGTGTAGCTGGCTATCTGGTTTCCCTGCTCATCCAACTTGACGATGCGAACCGTCTCACCCGCTCGCATTTAGACCCCCAAGCTCTCAAGAAGCGTCATTCGATAGTCAAGAAACGCGTTGCCGCGGGTAAGCTCCTCCGAGCGAGGTCGCGGGAGCTCGATCTCCAGATCGTTGATAATGGTACCTGGTCGTGACGACATGACAAAAACGCGATCGGCGAGATAGATGGCCTCATCCACGTCGTGCGTCACAAAGATCATGGTCTTGCGAAAGGTCTGCCAGACGTCTAGAAGCCACTGCCTCATCTCCCGACGCGTCAGTGCGTCCAGAGCGCCCAAAGGCTCATCGAGCAGGAGCACGTCCTGGTGGCACATGAGCGTTCGCAGCAAGGCAGCTCGCTGGCGCATGCCACCGGATAAGGTCGCCGGTAGGCTGTCCTCAAACCCGCCCAGCCCGAATCGCTCCATAAGATCGATTGCTTCGCTGCGCGCCTCGTCCAGGTCCCGGCCACGTATCTCAGGCCCCAGTAGCAGGTTCTCGAGCAACGTGCGCCAGGGAAGGAGCAGGTCCTTCTGTGGCATGTAGCCGATTCGACCGAGACGGGACGCCTCCGCGTCTCCGTAGACGAGCACCTGGCCGCTATCGGGCCGCATCAGCCCGCTAACGATGTTGAGCAGGGTGCTCTTGCCACATCCGCTGGGGCCAATGAGGGACACGAACTGCCCCTCATCAGCCACAAGGGACACCTCGTGCAGCGCTTCTACCACATGGCCATCGACGCGAAACCGCTTGCTGACCCCCCGCACTTCAATGGGCGCCCCTGTAGGCTCTCCCATCTAGTCGTTCTCTAGGAACGCGTTGGTAAAGGCTTTATCGGGGTCGACGGGCACGTCAAGCAAATCATTCTCTTCCATAAAGGCGGTAAACCGGCGCCACACCTCTGGATCCTGGACACCCCAACTCGGCGCGTCATCTTGGTAGCGAGGACTCAGCCACTCCTGGCTAGCGCGGACAAGCTCCGGATCGCTCTCGGGCGAGTGGGCCAGCAGGATCTCGGCGGCCTCGTCCGGATGCTCAGCAGCATATTCGTAGCCGCGTCGCGTCGCCCTCATAAAGGCCCGGGTGAGCTCTGGCTTCTCGTCGAGTGTCTGTTCTCCGGCCACAATAACGGGTGTATAGTAGTCTGGCACACAGCTTCCATACAAGGGCACCGTGGCTAGCTCAACCCCCTTGAGTTCGGCCTGCACACCATCCCACCCTAGGAAGATCCAAGCTAGGTCGACACGCCCTGCCAGCAGCGCCGGAAAGGCATCAAACCCCACGTCGATAAAGGTCACGGTATCCACGTCGGCGCCATCGCAGGCCATCAGCGCCTTGAGGATCGGCCTTTCGATAGGCAACCCATACGAAGCGTAGCGCAGCCCCTCAAAGTCGGCCGCTGAAGACACCCCAGACTCGGCCAAAGCGGCAAAGGCCGAAGTGTTGTGCTGGATGATGGCAGCAATAGAGACAACGGGTATCCCCGTAGCCCGCGCAACGGTCACTTCTTCCTGGAAACTGACGCCAAACTCAGTGTTGCCGGCTCCAACCTGCTTGAGAGCTGCGGACGGATCGGACGGGATCTCGATGGTGAGATCGACGCCTTCCTCCTCGTACCAGCCCTTGTCCAGTGCGACGTAAAACCCGGTGTGGTTGGTGTTTGGCACCCAATCCAGCGAAAGGGTCGCCGCCGTGGCCGGCGTCTGCCGGCACCCAACCAACGCGCCTATACACAGAACGCTCAATCCGATGATGATCATTGACCTTCGCATCTGTATGCTCCTCCCTCAATGTACTAGGCTAAGCGAGCTCTTCCCAGCGCTCTGGGCGCACCGCATAGTACCAACGCAACGTCAACCGCTCGACCAACTGGACGCACGCAAACAACACCCAGCTCAGTAGCGCTACGACGAAAATGCTCGCAAATACCCAGTCTGTGCGGAACGCGTTGGTAGCGCGTAGCATGAACACGCCCAATCCTCTGCTAGCGCCGACCCACTCGCCTATGATGGCGCCAACAACGCTGTAGGTAATGCCGATCTTGATGCCAGAGAACAGCCCTGGCACAGCTCCGGGCCACCGCACCTTGGCGAACACTTGCTTCGAGCTAGCTCCCATCGTCCGGACAAGCGCGATCAGATCTCGATCGGCCGACCGTAGGCCATCCGCGGTGCTAACGACGATGGGAAAGAAACACACCAACGCCACAACCAACACCTTTGGCCATATGCCGTAACCGAACCAGATGATCAGAAGCGGTGCGATGGCGATGATGGGAACCGTCTGCGACGCTACCATCAAAGGATAGATGGCCCGCCGCACAACCGGCGAGCTATCCAGAGCCAATGCCAATCCGACGCCCGTCGCCAAGGCGAGCGCAAAGCCCAACAGCGTTTCCAGCCCAGTTTGCAGCATGTGCTCAGCAATAAGAGCTCGCGCCTCCCATCCTGCGTGGACGATGGCGGTAGGCGATGGCAGCAACCATGGCTCTACGTCCCATAGATGCACGGCAAGCTGCCACAGGACCAAGAGAGCCAGAACGAGGGCCGTCGGCGGGCCATAGCTCGCGATTGCGTTGAGGCGTTTCCGCCTAACCGAAGCATCTCGCGTCGGGAGCGGCTTGCCCATCATACGCTTGCTTCGTCGATAGCCGGTAGGGGGCACGCATTGGAGACGGTTATCTGCATCACCGCGGGACCAAGATCAGAGGCGGCTTGATAGCCCTCCCGCAAGGCTTGCCATATCGCCTCCTGATCCCCCCATGCGACGGTGCTCATGGTTCCGCTCTCGTATCGTATCCCCTGCTCGTCTAGGACCCCCAGGAAAGCTCGGATGGCCGCGGCCGTATCCGTGCCTCCAAGGCCGTACACACTGACCTGCGCGCTGATTGTTCTCACTTTTCTACCCTCCCGATCAGCATAGCGGCTTGGCCTGGCCGCGTCAGCCGACCCCAGAACTCCACCAACGATAGGCAGCGAGGCGGACGGCTATCAGGTGGCATGTGAACGCACGTTGTCACGCGGGGCGAACCGTAGCGGCCGAGCCGATCCACGAGTTCGTCACGCTGGTAAAAGTGGGCAGCCGCAAAGGGCGACGGACCCTCAGCCGCCTCACGAACATAGGACGCGTGCCAAGGCGTCCCTGCCTGCAAGACCGCTACCACCAACCGACCACCGGGCCTTACCACGCGCCACATCTCGTCGAGGGCGCGCGTAGGCTCTCGGATAAACTCGAGCATCGTCACCGATAGCACCAGATCCCAGCTAGCGTCGGCATAGGGAAGATCGCGTGCATCGGCATAGTGCCAGCGCAGATCGGGATGGTTCCGGCGGGCGTGCGTGAGCATGGCCCGAGACGTATCGCACCCCGTGACGATGGCACCTTCCTCGGCGAGCATGGCGCTAAAGTGGCCCGTCCCACATCCGACGTCCAGGGCCAGCTCACCGGGCATCGGCCGCGCAAGGCGTAGCAGGGCGGACTGTTCCATTTGGTCAACCGCTCGCCCCATCGGCGTCTGATACCAAGCATCATACACATCAGCGACTGAGGACTCTGCGAAAGGGTTCTGCATCATGTCCTTACTCTCTATCATCGCGAGGGGTATGGGCCACTAACAACTCTCCCAGGCCAACCTCTACGGTGGCCACGGGCTCGGTGAGCACGTTGCTCATCCCTCTCGCAGGTCCAAATCGAAGCGTCTCTCCATGTAGAGCGTATTGCAGGCCAGAGGTGCGTACGCCATGCGCATCGCGGCCGAGTGGGATCAACGACACAAGATCACCCGGTTCGCCGTGTATTTCTGTTCGAGCGATCGCCAGCCAGAGAAACGTTATGCCGTCGTACAGTCGTACATCCACGCCTCGCAGGGCCGGCATGGCTAGGAGACACACGTTCGCGAGGGCGTGATCTACCCGTCCACCAAAAGCCCCCAAGATGGTGATTTTCTCGGCATGCATAGCGACGGCCTCTAGCAGGGCGAGTTCCAGATCGGTCTCGTCCTTCTCGCGCTTGGCCATCACCAGCCGCCCGCCATGCTTCTCGACGCTGTTCTTGACCCCCTCGTCCACCGAATCCATATCGCCTACCAGAATATCCGGGGCTAGTTCGTGCCTAGCCAACCAGTTGGCGCCACCGTCAGCCGCGATCAGGAGATGGACCTGCTTCACGATCCCCAGCAAACGCTCCTCATGCTGATACTCACCGTTGGCTAGGATGCAAGCACTCAGATGGCGCTCATTGCCCATCGTGTGACCTCCAGAAAACAGAATGCGCCGCTTGGTGACACCCAGCGGCGCTTGTGAAAGCTCGATTCTATGCTTCCCTACGCTGGCATGACCCAGATCAGGTTCCAGGGGTCGATGACGAAAGTCATCCTCTCAGCCCAGCGGCTCCCCCAGCGGCCTATTTTATTGTTACATACCTATTATAGGATTCACACCAGTTAAGGTCAAGAATGCCTTCCGGACTGGACCGGTGGGCACGGGGCCATCAAGGGCAAACCGTTCGCCTTCATTGCTCAGAGCACTTACAGAAGGTTGCCAAGTAGCGTCTTCACTATCCAACGCGGACCCATGCCCTATACCTAAAGCTCGATGCCTTTCTGAGCTGGCACCCCCTCATCGAACGGGTGTTTGACGTTCCTCATCTCTGTCACCAGATCGGCAACTGCGACCAGATGCTCAGGAGCGTTGCGTCCTGTGATCACCACGTGAACACTGCTTGGCCTCTCCTGCTGTAGCCAGTCCACCACCTCGCCCGTTTTGATCCAAGCGTATTGCAGTGGATAGGTGAACTCATCGAGCACCACAAGGTCGTACTCGCCACTCGCGATGATCTCCTTGGCCAGCTCCCAAGTCTCCAGGGCGCGCTGCCGAGCTTGCTCGTCGTCACCTGGCTCCCACACAAAGCCAGTGCCCATGGTGTGCCAAGTGATGCCCAGCTTGCTAGCTGCCTTGACCTCCCCCCAGCGCCCACGAGCAGATTTTATGAATTGCACCACACACACGCGCATGCCATGTCCCCAAGCACGCAGCACCAGCCCGAGCGCCGCCGTTGTTTTGCCCTTGCCGTCGCCCGTGTACACGATCAGCAGCCCTTGAGTGCCCGTCACTATGCCTCCCGTTCTATGGCTCATCCCGTGCGTTTGCGCCTATCGGCTTTGTTCAGTAGGATGATGCGATTGTGCGAGCCAGATCCCTATGCCAAGGAGACTCACGTGAGTCCATCGCCATCCACCGATGCTTCCGAATCCTCGGATACGCGTCGCCGCTCGATCGGCCTCTATGCCGCCGCCGTGTTCTTTTACTGGATCGCGCTCTACCTGTACGTGCCCACGCTGCCAACCTATGCCGCCAGCAAGACCGATCGCCTCGCCCTGGTTGGGACAGTCCTCTCCATGTACGGGCTCTGGCAAGCGGTGATTCGCCTGCCCTTGGGCATCTTGGCGGACTGGCTCGGGCGACGCCGCCATCTCATCCTGGCCGGGTTCGCCCTCACGTCGCTTGGCGCTCTGGTGATGGCATCAGCAGCCGGCATCACCGGCTTGGCCGTCGGACGAGCCATCACGGGGCTTTCGGCAGGAACGTGGGTCCTCCTGGTCGTTGCGTTCAGCGGCCTATTCCCGCCAGAAGAGTCCGTCCGTGCCACGGCGTTGCTGACTCTCGTTGGCTCTCTCGGCCGGATGCTCGCTACTGGCGTCAATGGCCCTCTCAATGAGCTAGGTGGGTACTCGTTGGCATTCTACCTAGCCTCCGCGAGCGGCGTAGCGGCGATGGTATGCATGCTTGCCACGCGGGAGACGCAACGCCCATCGGTGCAGCCCGCTGTGTCAGGGCTCAAATCCCTGCTTTTTCAGACGGATGTCCTGGTCCCGTCGGTGCTAGCCCTCGTAGCCCAGTACGCTAACTGGGCATCTACGTTCGGCTTTACGCCCATCCTGGCCGAGGAGCTCGGCGCCACGGACACGTTGCTGGGCATCATGATCAGCTTGAACGTCGCCGTCATCATGCTGGCAAACCTGGGCACGGCCACCTTCTCAAAGCGCGTCTCCAACCAGACGCTTGCCACCGTTGGGTTTGCTTCCCTGGCCGTCGGCCTCGTGGGCGTCGCGTGGGCTCCCATGCTGCCTGTCCTCTTTGCCGCCCAGCTCTGCGTAGGCCTGTCTATGGGCATCCTTGCGCCCACGCTCATGGGGCTCTCTATTCGCACTATCCCTGAGGAGCAGCGTTCCACGGCCATGGGCTTCCATCAGGCCGTGTACGCGATTGGCATGTTCGCCGGACCGTGGTTCAGCGGCATTCTGGGTGATGCTGTGGGCATTCGCCCCACATTCATCGTCACCGGGATCGCGGCGCTGGCTCTAGGGCTCTTGGGCACACGCCTCCTGAGCGACGGCCTAGAGACTGCCCCTCGCCCCTAATCTTATGTAGTTGATTCCGAAGATCCGATCCGCTAGCCAACTGGTCACAGACTCGGGCAAGAGAACGGCCAGGCACCACACTCGGACTCGCAAACCAGCATGCCCTCATCTCGCACCCACGCGCTGATGCGCTCAACAGTGGCCTCGTCCGGAACCAGCGTGCGAGGCATAAACAGGGGACACAACTCCGCGAGCTCATCCAGATGCTCTTCGTGCGGAGCATACGCCTGCTCTCTTTGACCGTCAACGCGAACCGCTCGTCCACTCAGCGAGCACACTGTCTTGCTCACTCTCTAGTCAGGTGCTATAATCGGCCAGGTTGCATCCAATCGGTGTGGAGGTCACCCTTGCGTTCCTACCTGAACATCGCCCAGATAATCATCTCTCTGGCTTTGATCGCGCTGATCATACTCCAGAGCCGCACGGCGGGGCTCGGGAGTATGCTGGGTGGCGATAGCTCGATCCATCGCACTCGGCGCGGCGTCGAGAAGACCATGTTCCAGATCACCATCGGCTTGGCTGCGGTCTTTTTCCTGATGTCGCTGCTGAGCGTCATCCTACAAGCATAGCTTATCGCGAAAGCGGAACGCCATGGCTCGCAGCCGCCCGCCAGTACTGCTTACGCTGCTAGGGCTCATTGTTCTGATAGCGAGCGTAGCCTATATCTCCTATCAGGTGGCTACCGTTGAGGTGCCCGTGAGCGGCGGCACGTATGTTGAGGGTGTTGCGGGTAACCCTCGGATGATTAATCCCATCCTCTGCCACGCCAATCCCGTAGATCGTGACATCGCCTCGCTCGTGTTTTCTGGACTGGTCCGCGCCGAGACGGACGGGACGATTGTGCCCGATCTGGCGGAGCGATGGGAAATCAGCCCTGATGAGACAATCTATACCTTCTATCTGAGACAAGACGTCACCTGGCATGATGGAGCCCCCTTCACTGCTGATGACGTTGTATATACTCTCACGGCCATCCAAGATCCGAACTATGCTGGGGCAGCCTTCCTGGCCGAGATGTGGCGCAATGTCGTCATCCAGAAGCTGGACATCCATACGGTTCGGTTCGTGTTGCGGGAGCCATTTACCCCCTTCCTGGACTATGCAACGGTAGGCATTCTCCCAGCTCACATCCTCGGCGGCATCAGCGCGAGTGACTTGCCTTCTGCCACCTTTAACGCCACACCCATTGGGACAGGTCCGTGGAAGATCGAGCAGGTTAGCGCACGCAGCGTCTCCTTGGTACCCCATCCTGCGTACTATCGAGCTGATGAGAACAACGGCCCCTTTCTGGACCGCATCACCTTTCGGTTCTATCCCTCCTTGACCGCAGTCTATGAAGCCTATACGAGAGGAGAGATCTCTGGCATATCGCGGGTACTTCCGGAACACCTGGAATTCGTGAGGCAAGCCCCCAACCTCACGCTATATTCAGCTCCTCTCTCAGGCTACACGCTCGTTTTCCTGAACCTAGACCGCGCCGTCTTCCAAGACCGTGCGGTCCGTCAGGCCATCATGTGGGCACTTGATCGCCAAGCACTGGTCGACGAGGTGCTTCACGGCCAAGGCATCGTGCTGGATACGCCCATCCTGCCGAACTCGTGGGCTTTTGATCCCGATGCACCCACATACCACCAGGATACGCAAAAAGCCCGCGCCGTGCTCGAAGAGGCCGGCTGGCTCGATCCCGATGAGGATGGCGTTCGCTCGCGCGGAGCAGTCCAGCTCGCGTTTACGCTTGCCACGAACGAGGGAGATGCAGCCCGACAAGCGATGATCGAATGCATATCTGAGCAGCTTGCTGAGATAGGCATCCAGGTCGAGACCACTGTCGTACCGTGGGATGAGCTGATCCAAGACCAGCTCAGACGGCGTCGCTATGACGCCATCTTGGGTGGATGGGAGAGCTTACCGCCGGACCCGGATCCCTATGCTTACTGGCACTCGACGCAGGTCAGCGAAAACGGACTCAACTTTGGCGGCTATATCAATCCAGACGCTGATCGCCTGCTAGAGACGGCTCGTGCCACTACCGATCTAGACTTGCGAAGGGACCTCTACTACCGCTTCCAGCGCCTCTTCGTCGAGGATGTTCCTGCCATCCTCCTGTACCAGCCTATCTACAGCTATGCGGTGGATGCCGACGTACGGGGCGTTCAGGTCGGCCCGACGATCGATGGGAGCGATCGCCTGCAAACCTCGCTGGACTGGTACATGGCCACAGAACGCGTTTTCTATGCAAAAGCCCGTGAAATGGGCATCGACTACAAGCTTCCCTGGAACCGCTAGCTCTCCTCGCCGTACTTGTCAGACGGAGGCATCAGCGGAACGAACCTTACGCTCATCTTGGGCGTGCGCACAATGCGCCCACCGTGTTTGGTCACCAGATAGAGCATCTGCACCCCACCCGGCGGACCCACAGGGATGACCATCCGTCCATCGTCGGCTAGCTGTGCAACAAGCTGATCGGGCACTTGTTCTGGCGCGCAGGTCACGATGATACCATCAAAGGGAGCCTCTTCGGGCCATCCGTCGCGTCCATTGCCACACCTGAAGTGGATGTTGTTGTATCCTAGCTCATCCAGGACCTCCCTCGCCCGATCGATGAGACTTGGAACCACCTCGATGGTGAACACCGCCCCCGCTAGTTCGGCAAGTATGGCTGTCTGGTAGCCAGAGCCCGTTCCGATCTCCAGAACGCGGCTGTCTGGCTGTAAATGGAGCAGCGCGGTCATGGCAGCCACAATATACGGCTGCGAGATGGTCTGGCCCCACCCGATGGGCACGGGTCGATCGGCGTACGCTTGCGACCTGTCCTGGGCCGACATGAATCGGTGCCGAGGAACCTTTGCCATGGCAGCTAGGATTCGCTCATCCTTCACACCACGGGCTACAATCTGCGATTCCACCATGGCCCTACGACGCTCAACGAATGGATCTTTGATATCTAGCACCTGACAACTCCTTTCCGGGAGATTCTATATAGCTTATTGGAGGATCTATAGAGTATCGTCGTCGTCGTAGGGCGTGTGGATATGTGGAAAGGAATGGAGAATCCCCTACCGGTTGTGGTACACGGTTGTGTGGGCTTTATATGTTGTGGTGGATAATCCCCATCGACTGTGGATAACTTCTGGATATAACTGGAAAGCTTGGCAGCAGCTATACCTGTTGAGATGTATGGCGAGTCTAGAGTACAAAGAGGAAAGCATAAAAAACCTACCAGAATCATAAAGCCGTATCGATGACCTGTGAGTGAGACGGGGATAACCGGCCTAGGCTATGCACAGGTTTTCCACCTAATCCACAACCACGAACAGACTTATCCACAGGGTCTGTGTAGCGATTATTCTCAATTCACAAGGCGACCCCGATCCGTGTTGGATGGGGCCGACTGGGGCATCTGTGCAGGATGGAATGTTAGCGATAGTAGCCAGCGAGGGATGGTTCGATGGCAGCGTTGTTCAGGACGGCGCCAACAATGTTGGCATTGATCTTGCGCAGACGTTCCAGCGCATCTGAAGCATGCTCTCGTTTGGTCTCGCCAGCGCTCACAACGAGGAGTACCCCGTCCAAGCGCGTGGCCAGGACCGCCGCGTCCGTCACTGCCATGACAGGGGGAGCGTCGAACAGGACGACGTCTGCCTCCTTGCAAAGCTCGTCGATGACTTTGAGCATCCGTTTGGAGCCGAGAAGATCTGCGGGCCGTGGCGGCAGCGGGCCGCTTGGAAGGACGCTCAAGCCGGTCACCGCTGTCTCTTGCAGAGGCGGGTTGGCCAGCGCGTCGTCTTCGAGCAGCATAGTCGTCAGGCCGAGCTCGTTCGAGACGTCAAAGAGACGATGAAGGTACGGTTTGCGGAGATCGCAGTCTGCGACGATGATGCGTTGGTCGATCTGGGCCATAGTGACGGCCAGATTGGCCAGCGTGGTGGTCTTTCCTTCCCCAGGCCCTGGGGAGGTCACCAATAGCGTCCGCAGATCGCTGTCTAGAGCGGCGAACTGCAAGTTCATGCGCAACGTGCGGTAAGCTTCCGCTGCGGGTGACTGGGGGTCTGTGAGGGTGACGAGGTCCGGTGTGTCGGTCATCGATGCTTCCTCCTGCTGCGGAGCCCGTGCTAAGGGAGGGTGTGCTCCGATCGCATCCTAGTGCCGCTTGTGCTGGGGATCACGCCCAAGACCGCCACATCCATCTCTCGCTCGATGTCGTCGGGTGTGTGGATGATCTCTGAGGCAAGCCACTCGAGCACAAAGATGATCAACACGCCGAGAATAAGGCCGAACCCGGCTCCTGCCAGCACGTTGATCTTCCATTTGGGCTTGTGGAGCGTGCCAGGTAGCGCATAGTCGCGAATGGTAACGGCCACGCGATCGCGTTTGTCTTGATCCAACATATAAGCATTGATCTGCTCGACAAATACCTCAGCGGAGGTTTGGGCGATGTCACGCGCTATTAGTGGATCATAGTCATCCGCATTGATCTGGAGGACGAGGTCGGCCTCGTTAGGGCTTACAGTGATCTTTGCCAGGAGCTGTTCGGGGGTGATGTCCAGTTGCAGGCGGTCTATGACCTCCTGCGCGTTGGGGCGCGAGGCGATGGTGCCTGCATAGTTTCGCATCACGCCTCGAACCACCTGCTGCAACCCCCAGTCCATCCGAGCCGGCATAACGTTGAGATACACCGTCGATCGGTACACTGGTGTCTGAATGCGGCTAAAGACAAAGGCGCTAGCTGCGACGATGACGACGCTCAGGACCAGGATCCAACCACGCTTGCCTAGAATCCGCAGGTATGCAGATAGCTCCACTTATGCCTCCTAGTGACCTATCGAGCGCTGGCATTATACCATTCGCCGAGAGGCGGACCAAAGCCGTACGCGGGGCGGCCGGGGCGCTAGCGATCGGCGCGCCGGAAGATCGCGCGATGCCACCACGAGCGCGTAGGCGGAATCTGTGCCAAGACTGGCACCCCCAAGGCTTCGACCTCTTCTCTGGTTCTGACCGACCGGTCGAGAGCGTGGAGTCCAAAGATAGCGATCACGCCGACCACAAGGGCCAGTCCTAATCGCAGGACAAGATCCAACCTCTCTCTGAGCGATGGCTGAAGGGGGGCTACGACGGGGGGATCGATGGCGTGCACAAGGGTTTGCTCTGTGCCGAGTTGTGCTAGATACGTGCCAGCTCGTTGTGTGAGTGTCTCGACGACGGCATCCGCGATGGCTTCGAGCTCCTGGGCATCGTGCCAGGTGACGCTGACCGAAAGGATGCGGTGCAGTTTGCCCGCTGAGGTCGCGCCTTGGATGGCTCCCGTGGGCACAGCGATGCCAGATAGCTCCGCAACGTCGCTAGCGAAGGCGCGACTCTTGACTACCTCGCTTAGGTCATCTACGAGATACTCAGCCGTGAGCCAAGTGTAGTAGCGATCGTACGTGTAAAAGGAGCCATCGGATTCCTCAGGGAGCACGCCGACGACAAACCGCATGCTAGCAACATAGCCGCTGGTGCGTGGTGGCGGCGCGATGGCATAGCTCAGGCCGGTGGCGGTTACTAGCAGCACGACGATCCACACGCGTCGGCGAAAGACGGCCCAGTATTGCCGTAGATCCATGCCCTTCTCCCTTGGACTGGTGTGCCTCAAAGAGCCTAGCCGCGAAAGAGCGCGCTCACCTTGGCTAACAGCGGCGGGCCGAGCACTAGGACTCCAATGCAGACAGAGGCGAGCGCGGCCACGAGGATAGCGGCTGCTACCATGTCCTTTGCATGTTTGGCGCGTATGTCATAGTTCGGACAGACGAGATCGATAGTGAGCTCGGTCACCGAGTTAATCAGCTCTCCTACGAGTACGAGCGCGATGGCAAAAACGATCAATGCCCATTCGACGGCATCTAGTCCAAGCCAAAGGCCGACAACTGTGACGACTGAGGCGATCATCAGATGCACGCGCACATTGCGTTCCGCTCGGAGGACGTACTGCAAGCCATGGAAAGCATGACGGAAACTTTCTATGAGGTTGCCGCGGAATGGTCGCTCAGGAAGCGTCACGCTGTACCTCTTCCGGAGCCGCTCGTTGTGGTGAGCGCCTACGGGTGCGGTCTGGATACTGGATGCGTGGATGGAACACGCTCTGGATGACCTCCGCAAAAGCCTGTCGGATTCGGTCTAGATCCTTGAGGGTGAGATCGCACTCATCCAGTTGGCCGGCAACCAGCCGATCGTTGATGATCTGGCGGATGACCCGTTCGATAGCGTCATTGTCGGCTGGACGTTGCGCGCGAACGCTCGCCTCTATGCCATCCGCCAACATGACGATAGCCGTCTCCCGAGATTGCGGTCGAGGTCCGGGATAGCGGAAGCGATCCTCGTCCACGTTGCCGTCTTCGGATGCGTTGGCTGCCACGCGGTAGAAATAGTTCACCAACGTGGTGCCGTGATGTTCTCTCACAAAGTCCTTGATGCGTTCTGGCAGGCCATACTTGTCCGCTAGGGCGATGCCTTCTATCACATGGCCGATGATGATATCTGCGCTGGTATGGGGATCCAACGTATCATGTGGATTGTCGCCTTCAAACTGGTTCTCGGAGAAAAAGTAGGGGCGGTTCAGCTTGCCGATGTCATGGTAGTAGGACCCCACTCGAACCAGGAGGGGGTCAGCGCCGATGGCCTCAGCAGCCCGTTCAGCCATGTTACTCACGATCAACAAGTGGTGATATGTCCCTGGGGCCTTGATGAGTAGCTGGCGGAACAAAGGATGCGTTGGACGAGCGAGATCCAGAAGCTGGAGCGACGTTGTGATGCCGAACGCGCGCCCGACAAAGGCAAAGGCCACGAACGCTAGGCTGGTCGACAGGAGGGCGTTGGTAACAGCAGCAGCGATCGGTGTCAGAAGACGGATTGGTTCGCTAGCCCCGTATGGCAACTCGAAGGCTAGAACGAGCATAGAATTGGCCAAGGCGAGGTATGCCATGGCGCGCAAAAAAGATCCAAGCTGATCGAGGCGCCATAACGAGAGCGCGCCGATGATGGAACCGACCATCACATAGATAGTGACCTCAAACGAGCGCGACGCGACAAAGCCTACTAACGCTGCTACCACTGCCGACACTACCATCGCTAGCTGTAGATCAAGGAAAAGCACCACGAGCATGGATGCCGTAGCCGCCGGGAAGAGATAGGGAGCTATCCCTTTGGCGGGCACAACTACCCGCGCTGCCACGGCAACACCCACCAGCAGAACCACCAGAAGCAGTTCCCGCTTGGCGCGCTGGATGACTAGCGGCTGGGTCCGCGCTGTGTAAAAGCCTAGAGCTACAATGAGCATGAGCACAAAGAGCACGATGGTGAGCTGATCCTCGAGCGTCGGACGTTGTTCAAGAAGCGAAAGGACCCGCAGTTGCTCGATGGCAAAGGGAGTGACGATCTCGCCTTCGCGGAGGATGACCTCCCCTGCGCGAAGGCTCCATATCACTGGCTCAACCGCTTCTCGCGCTGCCTGCCGATTGGCCTCCGTCATTTCAGGGTCAGAGAACGTGTTGGCGACGACCAGGCTTTGGGCGAGGAGCACGCTAGCCCGTCGCGCATCCTCACCGAGAGATTGGGTCGCGAGCCGAGCGATACGTTGTTTGGCCTGTGGAAGCTCGCTGGGTCTGATCTGGTCCCCTAGAACCGTTTCAAGAATGCGACGGCTCTCCGAGGCGATCCTCAGCCACGAGTCTTCGGAGACGGTGAGGATCTGCTCCAGGTCAGGACCGGTGAGCGCCAGCTCTGGAACTTGTGACAGCAAGGCAAGCTTGTCGCTCGGTTCTTGGAACTCGTCATGACGGAGGGCGGTGATGAACGCGATGATCTGGTCCAGACGTGCCAACTGGGCCTCCACAACCTGACTGTCGGGCCCGACGTACACGTCCTCGACGAGTTCTGCGGCCTCATCCTGGGCCTGACGCGTCTTGACATCGCTCACATAGGTGACGTTATGGGGAGCCTTGACGTCGCGGGGCGAGGGCTCGCCCTCGGTAACGGCAAGTTGACTACTGGAGCCATCCAGGGCCAGGATCCCGATCCAGGCCGCGAGCACGAGCGCCGCCAAGAGCAAGCCACGCAGGGCAACACGCGCTGGGTGGAGCGCGTGCTCTTTCTCGGATGGCTCCTGCCTACCCGCTTTGCCCATCGTGTCGCCGATCCCATTAGGGGTACAGAGTCGATTCTCGTTGCGACTAGACGCTCAGCATCTCACGACGATGCGGCTGACGATGCCGCCATCAGCGTGGCCAGATAGACGGCCCATCAACTCGCGCATTACCGGGCCCATATCTCGCAGACTCGAAGCGCCCATGCCTTCGATCACGACACGGGCTTGCGCACGGATCTGATCTTCGGTCATCGGCTCAGGCAAGTACCTGACGAGGACAGCGACATCAGCAAGCTCTCTTGCCGCCAGATCGTCACGGCCGGCACGTTGGAGCTCCTCGGCAGCTTCCTTGCGAAGGTCGACTTCCTTGCTGATGATCCTGACGACCTCGGCATCGGATATCTCATGCTGGAGCCTGATCTCGGCGTTGATAATGGCCGCTCTTGCCAAACGAATCGTGTCCCTAGCTATGTCGTCGTGCTGACGCATGGCTGTTTTCAGATCTTCCATGAGCTGCGCCTTCAGGTCCATCATACGCTCCTATTGGAATGTACCTTGGCAACATCGGGGCAGCGGCACCAGCACTTGGAGCCCCATTATAGGGTTCGTGGAACGCTATCGTCAACACACACACGCGCAGATTCAGATCGCGCGTTCGTCAACTGCTCGCCAGGAGCTCGCCGCCAATGCCGCGTGCATCAGCGGTGACGCATCGAACGGGCACAATCTGGTTGTGTAGATTGTTTGGTGAGGCGACCGAGGCCCGAATATAGGTATCGGTCAGCCCCGTCCATTGACCATCATCGCGATTCTCAAAAAGCACCGGCACAGTGTGCCCCAGATAGCTTTGGTGGTAGTTTCTCGATAGAGCCTGCCCGACATCGCGCATTTTCTGGCTTCGCTTCTTGGCGACCCGTGGCGAGACTTGATCTGGCAGGCGTAGGGCGGCTGTCCCTGGCCGCGGGGAATAGCGGAATACATGCAAGCGCGAGAAGGCCATCTCCTGGACAAAGGCGACGGTCTCTTCGAACTCCTGATCCGTCTCGCCATGGAAGCCCACGATGACGTCCGTGGTTATGGCTCCGTGCGGTACCCGCTGGCGAAAGGCGTGTACCCGTTGTCTGAAATCGTCGGTGCTGTAGCGCCTCGCCATGCGGTGAAGGGTGGCGTCGCATCCGCTCTGGAGCGGCAAGTGAAGGTGGGGGCAAAGGTGCGGGTGGGGCCACAGGTCGAGCAGAGCGTCGGTCACGTCCCATGGTTCTATGGAGGATAGGCGCAGGCGGGGTATCCTGATCTCTGCGAGCAGCCACCGAACCAGCTTGGGAAGGTCCCAGCCGGCCGCGTTGGGTGAAGCCGACGGATCCGCATCGTGACCGTACGCGCCGATGTGCACGCCTGTCAAGACGACTTCTTGGTAGCCCTCGTCGACGAGCTCCCGGATCTCGGCTAGGATAGCCTGCGGGCTGACACTCCGTTGCACGCCTCTAGCGATGGTAACGATACAGTAGGTGCAGTGGTTGTCGCACCCATCTTGGATCTTGCAGAATGCACGGGTCCGCGGACTGTCCGTCGGATCGATCGGCCGTCTATGCTCTTCTCGAGGGGGCGGCTCGCTAGCGAGGATGCGGCCAACGACATCGTCTTTGGCGCGGTTGCCCAGGCAGATCTTAACGCCATCCAGGGAGCGCACTGTCCCGGGCGCGATCTCAGCATAGCAGCCGACGGCTGCCACCCGAAGGGATGGGTTCTCTCGCCGCAGTTTACGGATGGCTTGCCTGGACTTGCGCGCTGCGACGTGGGTGACGGCACAGGTATTGACGATGGCCCAGTCTGCTTGGGCGGGGGCATCGACGATGGCGTGCCCTCGCCCGACGAGCTCCCTGCGAAAGCCTTCGAGCTCCGCCCAGTTGAGTTTGCACCCTAGTGCGCTGAGATACACATTCATGGCAGCAACGATGATAGCCTGGTGGAGAGCGTGGACCAAAAGACCGGTGCGATCCGCCGCGAGTCGGCCTATAATGGATCGAGGCGTCAAGTCGTTGGTGTTCGAATTGATGGTCTAGTTATGACAACTATGGTGTGGGTAGCCATCGGCTGGTTGGCAGGCATCGCAGAGTCAGTGTTGGCCATGCCGGCTGCGGGGGCCTGTGCGCTGGCAGCAGGGATAGGATGGCGGCTGGGCAAGCGAGGGTTGGCTACGGCTGCTCTTGCGATAGGGATTGGCCTACTTGGTGGGGCAGGAGTTCAGCGGCTGCAAGCGCGAACAAGCGCTCCTGAGCTGTGGGAGGGTCTCGCTGGGCGCGAGATCACGGTGTACGGGCATATAGCCGAAGAGCCCATCTACCGTAGCACCAGCCTACAGGTCTGCTTGAGCGTGGAAGCTGTTGAGCAACGCGGCTCGCTGGTTCCGGCCTCGGGTCGGGTTCTGGTCACCCTGAGCCGGTATCCCGAACGCAGCTACGGCCAGCGTCTGGCCGTGACAGGGCATGTGGAGCCGGTCGGTCCTAGCTCGGGGGCGTATGGCCGGTATCTCGCGGCGCATCGTGTCGATGCGACGATGGCTTGGGTAAAAGCTCGTAGCCTGCCAGGAGATGCTGGTTCGCCGCTTCTGCGCTTGATGTACGTGATCAAGGATCGGGCTCGCGAAAGCATCGAGCGCATTCTGCCAGAGCCAGAGGCCGGCCTGCTTAGTGGAATCCTGCTGGGGCTCGGGCATACGCTTCCCCACGATGTAGAAGAGGCCTTTCGCCGATCGGGGCTGACCCACGTCATCGTCATCTCTGGCTTTAACATCGGGCTTGTGCTGCAGCAGACCGTCCTGGTTCTGGAGAGATGGTCGCCCCGAAGGCTGACGCTTTTGGTTGCGGCTGGTGCCATTGCAGTTTACACGCTGTTCGTGGGGCCCAGCCCACCCGTTGTGAGGGCCGCGATCATGGGGGGATTCCTCGTGCTGGCGGAACTGGTGGGGCGCAAGCCGCACGTACTCACCTCGCTATCGTGGGCCTCTCTGCTGATGACGGCTGCCAATCCAGCCCTTGTGTGGGACGTCAGCTTTCAGCTCTCCATGGTCTCCACGCTAGCGCTTATCGGCCTGACGCCCATGTTCGAAAGCTGGACTCTGAGCCTGCTGGGCCGGCATCTTGCTCACCCCAACGCGCAAAGCGTAACCAGGTTGGCAAGCTCATATCTTCTCTCCACGTGTGCGGCTCAGCTTCTGACGTTTCCGATACTCTGGTATCATTTCCAGGAGATATCGCTGTTGGCGCTCCCGGCCAACGTACTGGCGTTGCCAGCACAGCCGCCCATCACCATATTGGGGGCCTTTGCAGCACTAGCTGGCTGGCTATGGAAGTCTCTGGGGATGGCCGTGGCAGCTCTGGCCTACGTGCCACTCTGGTGGACCATCACAGTGGCGGAGGCGTTCGGGACGCTATCCATCGCCTCCTGGCAGGTCGCGGCTCCGTCTCCTTGGCTTCTGGTGGGGTTCTATGGGTTCGTAGGAGGAGCGTTGATGTTTCGGCATCTGGCACGCGCGGGCAGCAAGGCGATCACGTGGATACGGCAGCGGGTTGGTGTCCTGAGTGCCGCGTTCGCTGCTCTCCTGCTGGTCCTAGCGATCCTGTCCCAGCTCGCCAAGCTCCCCGATGGTCGCCTCCACGTCCATGTCTTTGATGTGGGTCAAGGGGATGGCATCCTGATTCGGACGCCATCAGGCACGACGGTGCTGGTCGACGGGGGGCCCGATCCGCTGGTCTTGGCGTCGCGGCTCCATCAGGCGCTGCCGCTGTGGGAGCGGAAGATCGATCTACTGGTCGCAACCCATGCCGACGCTGACCACCTTTCGGGGCTAGCGCCTCTGCCGAGTCGCTATGCGATAGGCATGGTGCTGCAACCGCCTGACATGGGAGACGATCCGCTGGGCCTAGAGTGGCAGCGGCAACTGGCGGCGGCAGAGATCGTCCCGACGGTGGCTCTTCGAGGGCAATCCGTGAGGCTGGATGGCGGTGTCACCTTGGAAGTGCTACATCCAGGAACAGAGGCGCTGGCCCAGGGCGATCGCAACGAGAACTCGGTGGTCATCTTGCTTCGCATGGGAGAGTTCTCGATGCTGCTCACAGGCGACATCGAGGCGGAGGCCGAGCGCGAGTTGCTGCAGATGAATCTCGTCAGGCCCGTGACCGTTCTCAAGGTGGCTCACCATGGGTCGCCCTCATCCAGCGGGGAGGCTTTCCTGCAGGCCTGCCAGCCCGAGATCGCTGTGATCAGCGTTGGTGCGGAGAACCGCGTGGGCCATCCAGCCGCGGATGTGTTGGCGAGACTCGGCGCCATCGGCGCTTGGGTGCTCCGGACCGACGAGATGGGGACCATCGAGCTGGTGACGGACGGCGATCATCTCTGGATCCAATAGCAGCGAAGCATGTAGTGCTGGGAGGAGGTGCCATAGCCATGGTATGGAAGCAGGTGGTGCCGATGCTGCAAGTGAACGACGTGAACGAGACGATAGCCTACTACCGTGAGGCGCTTGGTTTCGTGTTAGGTCTCGTGTGGCCCAATGCCAGCGACCCGCGCTATGCGACCGTCTCGCGCGGGGAGATCACCTTTGCCTTTACCATAGATCTCGGTACGTCGGAGGGGAACTTTATCGCCGAGAAGGGCAACGGCGTCGTGCTGTATCTCCTGGTGGAAGACGTGGACGCCGCCTACGAAGAGCTGTCAAGCCGAGGCGCCATCATCGTGCAGGACCTCGTCGAATTCGCGGGGCGCCGGCAGTTCAGCGTCGGCGACATCAATGGCTATATGCTGGCCGTCAGCGAGGCGTGAGTGGATCCGGTCGAGACGAGCTTGCCTTGCACCGGAGGGGCGCGTGTGTTAGCATCTTCTTCAATGTTTTTAGGGAGAAAAGGAGCATCTACTGTGAGCCCCAAGGTCGAGATCCAGTATTGCACCTCTTGAGGCTATCTACCAAGAGCCGCCAGTCTGGCGGAAAAGGTGCTAGGCAGATTCCGTAACGGGTTGGAGCAGGTTGCCTTGGTACCGTCCTCGGGCGGGGCTTTTGAGGTGCTGGTCGATGGGAACAAGCTCTACTCCAAGCTGGAGACGGGACGCTTTCCTACCGAGAGGCAGATACTTGAGGATCTGGAGGCTATCATCTAGCCTTCGACCTCTGTCAGGCAAAGGGGGATGCTGACTCGCTTGGTCAGCATCCCCCTTGTTGGCGAGGGCAGGTGCGCCAGGTTGGCGTCGCTTGTCCGACATGGTAGACTCGCGAGACGCGCAAAGACAATGGTTGCGGCACAGGAGAATGGCATGGCGAATCGCGTACCCTTTGTGTTGATCGGCTTGGGCAACATCGGCAGGAATCTACTGGACATCCTCGTGCATCGAAGCGAGCCCGTGTGGGATCGGTATGGCATCACGTTCGTGTTGGTGGGGGCGGCCGACTCGTCGGGGGCCCTCATGGACGCGGCGGGTATCGATATGGCAGCGCTTCGCGACCTGAAGGTCGCCGGCGGGGCCGTCGCGGCCTTGCCTGGAGCACATGCAGGACTCGACGCCCGAGAGCTCGTGCGCATGGCGCAGGCCGATCTCCTTGTGGATGCCTCGCCCACCAACCTAACGGATGGCGAGCCAGGCCTGACCTGTACGCGCCAAGCTCTAGAGCAAGGTTGGCATGTCGTGGCAGCTAACAAGGGACCGCTGGTGCTTGCCTACCAAGAGCTCATAGGCCTCGCGGCCAAGCGTGGCACGAACCTGTTCTTCAGCGGCACCGTTGCTGGGGGACTGCCGACGGTGAACATCGGTGTGCGCGATCTCGCTGGCTCGGACGTGGTCAAGGTAGAGGGCATCTTTAACGGGACGACGAACTATATCCTGACGCGCATGTTGGAGGAGCGGATCCCATACGAAGAAGCCTTGCGCGGCGCTCAGGAGGCCGGCATCGCGGAGGCTGATCCCACGCTGGATGTGGACGGGTTCGACGCTGCCAACAAGCTCGTCATCATTGCTAACAGCGTCCTGGACCGTCCGACGACGCTGTCCGATGTGGCCATCGAGGGCATACGACAAGTATCGCTGGAGCGGCTTATACATGCGCGTGAGCAGGGACGTGTCATCAAGCCGCTGGCCGTGGCTGAGCGCCAGGGCGACGACTATGCGCTGCAGGTGGGTCCCGTTTCGCTTCCCGAGCGCCACCCCCTCGCGAGGACCGGCATGTGGGACATGGCCGTGGTCTATACCACGGATTATATGGGGACCATCAGCGCCGTGATCGAGGAAAAGGGGCCGGTGCCGACCTCGGCGGCGGTGCTGCGCGATATGATTCATGCGTGCGCATAGGCCGGCGGCGTCAGGCCATCGGCTCATCCCACAATCGGATGGCGATGTCATAGACAGCGGCTACGATGAGACCCCATGATAGCAAGAGCAGCATCAAGAGTCCCACAAAGGCCCAAGGATTCTCTGATACTTGTAGGAACAGCTTGAGTAGGGTGACATACATCGGCGCCCCTTCCAGTGCTGTATCTGCCTGGCCGAAGTATAGCCTGTCCGGTGATGCGATGCCAGGCACTGCTCGCTGACCAGGAGGCTCCTCGCGATCCCGTTAGCTCTCATCGCGGTGCTGGCCGGGGATGCCCGGCTCTGTCATGCGTCGCGGGTCGAGGATGGCGTCCAGTTCTTCCGCCATCAGGTAGCCTCGCTCTAGTGCAACCTGGCGCAGCGTGACCCCTCGCCTCAAGGCTTCCTGCGCCACCTTGGCCGCGGCGGCATAGCCGATGTGCGCGTTGAGCGCCGTCGCCAATCCCATGCTCCCCTCACCATAGCGTAGGCATCGCTCTCGGTCGGCGGTGATGCCTCGCACGCAACGTTCCGTGAAAGCCTCGATGCCGGCTGTCAGGATCTCGCACGACTGGATTAGGTTGTAGGCCAGAATAGGGATCATGACATTGAGCTCAAGCTGGCCGGCCTGGCCGGTGAGGGCTACAGTCTGGTCATTGCCCATGACGTGATAGCACACCATGTTCAGCATCTCGGCCATCACCGGGTTCACCTTGCCCGGCATGATGGAGGATCCAGGTTGCACGGCCGGAAGGTGGATCTCGGCCAGACCCGTCGTAGGCCCGGAAGATAGAAGACGCAGGTCGTTGGCGATGCGGGTGAGCGTTACGGCCAGGGTCCGCATGGCTGAGGAAAAGTGCACCAGATCGGCCGTGTTTTGCATGGCCTCAAACAGGTCGCCGGCGCTGACCAAACGCAACCCCACGAGCTCGGAGAGCTTTTCCACCATGGCCTGGTGGTAGGCGGGATGGCTGTTCATGCCCGTGCCGGCAGCCGTGCCACCGATTCCCAACCGACGCACGCCGTCGATGGCCTGGGCTATCCGCTCGCCGTCGCGTCGCACGGCGAGGGCATAGCCGCCAAACTCCTGGCCTAACCGGATAGGCACCGCATCCTGCAGGTGCGTGCGCGCCGACTTGAGGACGGCGTCAAAGGCCTCGGCCTTTTCCTGAAGGGCCTCGGCCAGGGCATCCACCGCGCGCAGCAGCGCGACGCTCTCGCGCACGCAGCAGACACGCGTGACCGTAGGGATCACGTCATTGGTTGATTGGCCCATGTTGACGTGGTCATTCGGGTGGACGAGGTCGTAGGTGCCACGCTTGCCCCCCAATGCCACATTGGCGAGATTGGCGATCACCTCGTTAGCATTCATGTGATGCGAGGTGCCAGCTCCGGCCTGGAAGGGATCCACGACGAACTGGTCTAGGTACTCGCCCGCGGCGATACGTTTGGCAGCATCCACGATGGCGTTGCCTCGGCGAGCGTCTAGCAGGCCGAGCTTTGTGTTTACCTCGGCGGCCGCTTGTTTCACGAGAGCGATGCAGACGATATACTCCCGATGCTGCCGGAGCCCGCTCACCGCAAAGTTCTCTACCGCTCGCTGAGTCTGAGCGCCCCACCAGGCATCGGCTGGGACCTCGATGCTGCCCAACGAGTCTGTCTCGATCCGCACGGCGGCTTTTGCCGATCTGGGCATGTCAGTCTTCACGAGTCCTCCTGGTCAGCCTGAAGATGCTGCATCGCCATGAGATAGCCTCTAGCACGCTCTGCTTTGGGGAACCTATTCACCAAGTCCCAGAACTTGGCAGAGTGGTTAGGTACCGTGAGGTGGGCAAGCTCGTGGAGCACGACATAGTCTAGCACGAATGCAGGGGCACCACAGAGTCGGTCAGAGATGCGGATGGTGGCTCGATCGGGTGTGCAGCTACCAAATCGCTTTCTCTGGTTGGTCACAAAGCGGATGCTCGTCCATGACAGCTTGCCGTCAAAGTAGCGTTCGTTGAGAATGCGTGCCCGTTCCTCTAGGTACGCATCACGCTCGCGCGCCTTGGAAGAGGCGAGCTGGCGTTCCGTGCGGGCGATGAGCGTGTCCGCCGCTTTGAGGATCTGCGGCTCAAAGACATGCGCGGGAGCGCGGATCTCTAGCGTGTTTTGGTCGATTAACTTGGCGCTGATGGTCTTTTTGCGGCGGGCGCTTTGGATGACGCGGAGGGTCCAGCGCCCCCGTTTGATGAGAAGCGGTTTGCTGGCATCTTGGCGAGGCACCGGTCCTCCCGTTCCCAGTTCTAGCAGATTGGCACGCCAAGCGCCCCAGGTGCGAATGCACATGGGGCGCCGTATGCCGAGGGAGGGATTTGAACCCTCATGGATCTAATATCCACCGCGCCCTGAACGCGGCGCGTCTGCCGGTTCCGCCACCTCGGCCAGACGACCCAGACTATACCATCGACGGCTAGTGGTGTCAACCAGGGCAACGTCGAGGTCACGCTTGCCCCACGTGTTCTGTCCGCTCCTGGCGATGTCTCCCGAGGAGGCGATCCATCAAGGAGCTCTCCTCAGGCTCTTGCTCGGCGCTCTCAAACAGCGAGGCAGGAGCCGTCTTGGGAAAGATCACAGAGATGGCTCGATGGGCAACAGAGATCTCTGCCGGCGTGGTGCCCACGGGATCGCCATCGAGATGCAGCGGCAGCGGCTGCTCGCTGTGAATTTCCACCTGACGGGCTCGGTGGTACTCGATCTTGGGGTCCTTGGCGTGCAGGTTCACGAGCACGGATGCCGCGTGCCGCAGGGCATCCAACATGCTCCCTCCCTTGAAGATGAACACATCCAACACGCCATCGTCGAGCCTGGCCTGCGGCGCGACCCGGAATGCCCGCCCGTAGAGCTGCGCGTTGCAGACCAGCGCCAAGATGAGGCGCTGTCGCATGATCTTGCCGTCAAGGACGACGGTCGTGCGCGTGCCACGCAGGCTGGCTCCCACCACAAAGGCGGCCACGAGATCGGCGAGATTGCCTACACTCCGGCGCAGCGTGCGATGGCGTTCTACCTCTTGGATGACTTCGGCATCAAAGCCGATGCCGCTCCAAAGCATAAAGTGACGATCTCCCGACTGGCCCAGATCGACTTGACGCGCTTGACCCTCGACGAGGATACGCGCTGCTTCTAGCACGGCGTTCTTGTTGCGTACCGACCAGGTGGGGATGCCCACCATGTGCGCCCAGACGTTGCCTGTGCCGATGGGAACAAGGCCGAGCTTGCAGTCGCTGTGCGCGAGGCCCGAGGCTACTTCCCCGAGGGTTCCATCACCTCCCATGGCGACGGCGACGTCGATGCCCGAGGAAGCGGCCTCACGGGCATAGGTGATGCCGTCACCGGGACCTAGCGTCCGGCGGATGGCTACGCTCCAGTCATGGTCGGCCAGATAGTGCGCGACGGCGTCGACTAGGTCATCGGTATCGTGGGTGCCGGCGACTGGGTTAACGATCAGATGGGCTCTCATGATCCAACTATAGCCTCGCTAGGAAAGTTTGTCCAGACTTTGGTCTTGGGCGTTGGTTGACAAGACAGCGGGGCATGGCAAGAATGATGGTGCTGTGCCAGGTTGTCTTGAGAGGGGACCTTGCTCATCATCGATTTTCACACGCACATCCTACCGTCCGATCTCATCGCGAGACGGGAGGCGTTGTGTGAGCGCGAGCCTTGGTTTTCACGCTTGTACGCTCGCCCCAAGGCGCGGCTGGCCACCGCTGAGGATCTGGTGGCGCATATGGCCGACCAGGGCATCGCAGCATCGGTGACGTTTGGCTTCCCGTTTCAGGATGTTGGGCTGTGTCGCGCCTGCAACGACTATGTGCTGGATGCCGCCGAGCGGTATCCCGGAGCGCTCCTTCCCTTTGGCCTCACCAATCCACGTGACCCAGAGGGCATCTCGGTAGCGCGGGGGGCTCTGGAGGCCGGGGCTCTCGGCTTGGGCGAGTTGATCCCCGATGGTCAAGGGTTCGCACTGAACGACGAACACACGCTGGGCCCGCTCATGGATCTCGCGTTGGAACACCGCGCTCCCGTGCTGTTGCACGTGAGTGAGCCGGTGGGTCACGACTATGCTGGCAAGGGCTGGCAAGGCCCTCGTGAAGCGCTCGAGCTGGCATCCTCTCATCCTGCGAATAGCCTCGTCCTGGCGCACTGGGGAGGCGGCCTTTTGTTCTATGAGCATATGCCAGAGGTGAGACGAGCTTGTACCAATGTCTACTATGACACGGCAGCCGGGCCGCTGTTGTATGACAAGAGGCTCTACCAAGATGCCCTGGGATGGATGCCACGCAAAATCCTCTTTGGGACTGACTACCCTTTGTTGTCTGCGCGGCGCTACCTAGGCGTGATGCGGCCGGATGTGCACCAGTGGGGAGGCTTCCTGGGAGGGAATGCTGCTCGGCTCTTGGGGCTAGCCGAAGGCGGAGGGGAGCAACATGTCTAGCATGCGTTCGTTCGTCGCCGTGGAGCTTGATGCGAATGTACGGGAGGCTCTTGGCCAGTGTATTGCCCGTCTCGAGGCGGAGGAGGGCGGCGAGCTGGTTCGATGGGTCTCGCCGGAGAGCATCCATCTCACGCTCAAGTTCCTGGGAGACATTGACGCTGCGCAAGTGCCTGCGCTGAGCCGAGCGCTTGATCGCGTGGTCGTATCTCATGCGCGATTCGATCTCGCGTTGGGGGAGCTTGGCTGCTTTCCCAATCCTCGAAGGGCAAGGGTGTTCTGGGTTGGGGTCGAGGACTCGCGGGGCCGCCTCGGCGCTTTGGTCGAGAGCCTGGAGGATGCGCTGGCACGGCTGGGATTCGAGCGAGAGAGTCGTCCGTATACGGCACACCTCACGTTGGGCCGCGTCCGGCGGGACGCGCCGAGGTCTGAGGTGGCTTCCCTCGCACGCGAGAGCGTCTTGGACCTGACACGCGATCTTGCCTTGCCAGTCCATGCCGTAAGCCTCATGCGCAGTGATCTCGCCCCCTCTGGCGCGATCTATGCCCGGCTGCATCGCGCAGCTCTCGTGGGCTAGGCGTGGCATGCTCTGGCGTGACCAAGGCACACGCGGGCAGGGTCGTCATGTGGTCATACCGCGCACGCTCTGCTTTATCCGTCACGCTGGCTGTCTGCTGCTGCTTCGTGGCGCGCCGGCCAAAAGGCTATGGGCTGGACGTCTGAATGGCATCGGTGGGCACGTCGAGCCCAGCGAGACGCCTCTCGAGTGCGCTCGCCGCGAGCTATGGGAAGAGGCGGGGGTGAAGCCATCGACCCTTTCGCTCCGTGGGGTGATCCACATCTCGTCGCAGACTCAAGAGCCTGGTGTCTTGATCCTTGTGTATCTCGGAGAGGTCGCGTCGCGCGACGTCCGGGCAGGCGCAGAGGGCGAGCCCGTCTGGTGCGACGTCGATGACCTTCCCTGGGACGAGATGGTTGACGACTTGCCTTTGCTGCTGCCTCTGGTGCTCGATGAAGGCCATAGGGATCTGGTGTACGGTGAGTACCACGCGGGAGAAGACGGCGCGATGGAGTTGCGGTTCGCATAGGCGTTCACGGCTTGGGGCGCAGTCTGTGCTATAATCTAGGAGGAGACGCGAGATCGCAGGTGAGGTAGTCACGGAGGACTATGCCGTTCCGTTTTGAGAAGGACAGGGTCAACCGTTACCGCTTTCAGAAGCAACACCTGGCCTCGCCCGTCAAGACCAAGGACCTGCCGCGGGTCATTGAGCGAGTTGGGCCGATTCGAGCCATACCGGCTACGAGCGCCTATATCTCCTTGTGGGCACGGGTGGCCGGCTTTCGGCGTAGGCATCTCGAGCGAGCCATCCTTGAACAGCGCAGTGTGGCGACGATTCGAGGGATGCGAGGCAAGCTCTTTTTGGTGCCGGTGGCCGATCTGGCCGTTTACCATCAATTGGTGCAGAGCGAGTTCCACAATGGATTGTCAGCCGTCAGCGAGGAGATTTTAGAGGCTGTAGGTGGAGATGCCACCTATGGCTCTGACGTATGCGAGGCGCTAGAACAGCGCGTTCTTGAGATCCTCAGCACGAGCGGCCCCCTTACGATCCAAGAACTTGACGAGATCTTGGCTCCGGCTTGCGCCGGACCCCGGACGAGCGGCAGGGACTTGCGTCTGGGCTACCGACTCATCCCCGCGATGGAGGTGCGTGGTCTGGTCGTGCGCGCGGGCAGCAGGGGTGGCTGGCGCAGCGAGCAGTACCGGTACGCGGCCCTCTCGTCTTGGTTGCCGCACCTGCAGCTGGCACCGCTCTCCTGGGAGCAGGCGGCGGAACGGGCCGTGCTGGCCTACATTCGAGCCTATGGCCCTGTCACGCTCGGCGATATCGTTTTCTGGTTCGGCAGCATCCCTCGTAGCCAGATGGCGGGCCTGCTGCTGGAGTTGCAGGATAGGCTGTGGCACCTGGAAATACGTGGATGTCGCGGCGACTATGTGATGTGCCGTCAACATTTGGAAGAGATGGGAGACATGCCTCTCGAGTCGGGAAACGTGGCCCTGCTCCCGCCTCACGATAGCTATCCAGCCGCGTATGGAGACACGAGACGATTCCTGGATCCTGACGACCGCGATCGTGTGGTCGATCGGGCTGGTGAGCCGAGGGGGACCATCTGGCGCGATGGGGTCATCGTTGGCTCTTGGTGGACGAGGCCTCACCAAGAGAGCCTCTACCTTCGTTTCTTTGAGGATGTGGGGGCCGATACCATCGCGCTGGCAGGGGAGCGGGCCCGGATGCTGGCCCGTTTCCTCGACTATGAGGCACCGTCCGTCGATCTCGCCGTGTATGGTGAGTCCGAGCTCGCCGGCGACGAGCTGCTTCTGGACGATGGCGTCATATCGGTGACGACTGAGCTCTGACCGGAGGAGGTGCGCTGGGGATGGACACGTTCTACTTGCCGACGCAGATCCGTACGGGCAGGGGTGCCTACGAGAGCTTGGGCGAGATCTTGGCATCTTGCGGGCGGAGAGGCTTGTTGGTATGTGGACAGCACGCTGTGCGCTCTGGGCTCGTTGATCGAGCTCGCTCGCTTGCCGCGGAGCACGACATCGAGCTGGAGCTCTACGTTCGGGCTGGACGCGAGCCGGATCTGAGCATGGTGGAGGAGGCGTGCAGCCTTGTCCGTGATGGCAATTGTGACGTCATCGTAGGCCTTGGTGGCGGGAGCCCTATGGATCTGGCAAAGGCAGTGGCCGGTCTGGCGCTGCTGGAGGGGCCACCAGGCGCGTACTTTGCCGGACGGCCCGTCGACGGTCCTTCAATCCCGTTCGTGGCCATTCCGACTACAGCCGGCACGGGCGCGGAGGTTACCAAGAACGCTGTGCTGATCGATCGCGAGGCAAAGATCAAGCATTCGATTCGCGACGATCGCTGGTTCCCGCGGTGGGCGATCGTCGATCCCGAGCTCACTCTCGACATGCCTCCCGAAGTGACTGCCAATTCGGGCAGCGATGCGCTTTGCCAGGCGATCGAAGCCTACACGTCCATCGGCGCGACGCCTCTGACGGATAGTCTGGCGGAGCAGGCTATCACGCTCATCGGGCGATCCCTGTCTCGTGCGTACGCGTCGGGGGAGGATCTTCGGGCGCGCGAGGATATGGCCTACGGTAGCCTGTTGGCGGGTATGGCGATGGCTAACGCACGGCTCGGCGCCGTGCACGGCATGGCACATCCGTTGGGGGTCGCCTTTGAGCTTCCTCATGGGATGATATGCGGTTTACTCTTACCTTATACGATGGAGTACAATCTTCCCGCGACGCCCAAGTATGCCCACGTGGCCGAGCTGTTGGGTATTTCTGATATAGACGCGTCGGACATGAAGCTACGGCATGCAGCCGTGGAGCATGTTTGGCAGTTGCTGCGTGATATCGGCATCCCAGAGCATCTAGGACCTCTGGGAGTACGGGATGACGATCTTGACGCGATTGTGGAGGCCTCGTTACCCTCTGGTTCGCTCAAGCACAACCCGCGTCCTCTTGATGGTCAGGACGTGCGTCGCATACTCGAGAGCGCTCTTTAGGAGGTGCCCGTGCAGCGTGTCAACGAGGCAGACCTAGCGTATCGTGGCGGCGATAGCGGAGTCAAGTACCTCATGCGTGGTCCCAATCTGGATTGGGGCGTGATCTTGCTCAAGCCGGGTGAGAATCTGGCTGGCCACTACCATGAACAGGTCGAAGAGACCTTCTATGTGGTCCAGGGACAAGCGGCGTTCGAGGTGAACGATGAGGAGATCGTCGCCAAAGCGGGCACGGCGCTGCGGATGGAGCCCAAAGACCGCCACGCTGTCCGCAACGTCGGTGCAGACGATCTGAAGCTCGTCTTTATCAAGTGGCCGTACCTGCCCAAGGACAAGGTCTCGCTGTAGGGGCTTTTCCGGCGGGCATGGGGGATGCCCCCTCCCTCGGCTGCCTGGAATGTGGAGCTGCGGATGGCTATGGGGCGGCAGTGAGCCGAGGGCTGTAGGCTAGCACCGCCTCGTGCAGCCGGCCATTGCTCGCGAGCCAGTCCGGTTTGGTGAGGGCGCTGGCTTTGCCGGCCAGATCCGTCACCTTGCCCCCCGCTTCCTCCACGATCAGCGACCCGGCGGCCACATCCCACGGTTGCAACGTGAGCTGGAAGTAGGCATCGGCCCAGCCAGCGGCGACAGCGCACATGCCAAAGGCGGCGCTGCCTCTGGAGCGAACCGCGTCCACGTCAGGGACGATGCTTCGGAGCATGTCGGCCATGGCTTGGCGTGGCGAAGGTTCGCGAGGCCAGTCTAGCAGGACGAGAGCGTCCTGAAGGCGTTCGGTGTGGCTGACCTGAAGGCGCTCGCCGTTGAGAAAGGCCCCATGGCCGCGTTGAGCCGAGAAGGTAAGTTGCAATAGAGGGTCGTACACGACCGCATACTCTGGCACGCCATCCCGCGCAGCGGCAATGGACACAGAGAATCCGGGCAATCCCCGAGCATAGTTGGTGGTGCCGTCCAGGGGATCGATGTACCACGCTAGCTGCCCCGGCTGTACCCTTGGTGTGCGCGGGTCCTCTTCGGTGATGATGGCCGCTTCTGGCGTACGCTGCTGAAGCAGCGCGACGACGGCGTTTTCGGCAGCCAGGTCTGCCTCTGTCTGGATGTCCCGTAGCCCCTTGGAAGAGATATCCATGGGCTGCTGGAAGAGCCGCAATAGCTCGCGACCGGCAGCTCGTGAAGCCTCGATGGCAAGTTCGAGCATTTTCCCTCGATAGTAGGTTTGTCGGCATCACGTACCAAGATAGAAGGGTACTCTCAGAGCCAGTTCCGGTCAAAGAGCCTGCTAGCCGGTGGACGATACGGCCAGCCCAATCTATAATCGCAGCATGAAGGGTGTCGCGTGAAAGAGGAGGCAGGCCCAGTGACAGAGCTGCAGCAACTTGACGAGGAGATCCGCCGTTGTCAGCGATGTCGGTTAGGTATGCGTCGAACGCACGCTGTGCCGGGCGAGGGGCCGGAACATGCCGATATCATGTTCATCGGCGAAGCCCCGGGCTACCATGAAGATCAGCAAGGCCGACCGTTCGTAGGCGCAGCGGGCAACTATTTGTCCGAGCTGCTGGCATCGATAGGACTCTGCCGTGAGGATGTCTATATCACCAACGTCGTCAAGTGTCGCCCTCCGGATAACCGCGATCCGCAGCCTGACGAGATTGAGGCCTGCCAAGGCTTCCTAGAACGGCAGATCGAGCTGATCAAGCCCAAGATCATCGTCACTTTGGGTCGATTCTCGATGCGGCTTGCATTCACGGGGATAACCATCACCCGCGTCCACGGGACGCCCAAGCGCATGGGGGATATTGTCTACTTTCCCATGTTCCACCCCGCAGCAGGGCTGCACCAGCCACGGTACAAGAGTTTTATCGAGCAGGATATCAAGAAACTGCCCGCCATCTTGTCGGACATAAACGCCCTGGCCGACGAGGCGGAACCCGAGCCTCCTGAGCAGCTTTCTCTGTTCTAGGGGGCATTGCCCAGGAGATTGCCGCTTTGCGTTATGTGGGCTTCCAGGTATTGGTGCAGGGAGGCTTGTATCCGCAGGAATGCTAGAGGACAATCTCCTAGTGACTGCATAGTAGGAAACAATGACAAGGCGCAGAAAAACAAAAAAGAAGCGTTTTGCCGCCAGGGCCTTCCTGCACAAGGTGGCGAAGATTCTGAAGAGCCCGTGGCTCAAGACCAGTGCAGGCGTGTTGGTCCTGGCCCTGGCAGTCTTTACGCTGGCGGCAGCGGCCGTGGGCGGCGAGGGCCGGCTGACGACCCGCTGGGCGGCAAGCGTCACGCGCCTACTGGGCTGGGGATTGTATCCTGTGGCTGTTGGCGTGGGCGCGTGCGGCGTGTTCCTAGTGGTCCACGGTGCGGGCCGGGCGATCGTGTTCCCCTGGGTACGAGCGCTCGGTGGCGTGCTGCTACTGGCCATGCTACTCGGAGTCACAGGATGGTTGGGAGCAACGTCCGCTCCTGATGCAGCGATTGGGCGCGGTAGCGGACAAGTGGGTGCCGTTGTCAGCGATGCCTTGGCCC
>JBNGEB010000001.1:58907-60129 GCA_049975585.1 Anaerolineae bacterium | reverse complement strand
CGAGAGCCCCGTGATAAAGCCTGCCTTGGACGCCGACGTCCATTGCAGGCCTATGGTCTGGAAGGCATAGCCTCCAAAGAGCAACAAACCCAGCAGGGCGCCAGACTTGACAGCGTGCCATGTGATCCGTGCCCGCGTGCCGATGCACAGGAGCGCCAGGGTCAAGCCTCCGATGCCAAAACGGATGGCCAGGAATGGAAACACGGGATAGGCCTCGATGGCCTGCTTGACCATCACAAAGGTGCTGCCCCAGACCAGGGCGACGAGCAAGAGAGCTGCATCCGCCATGGATTGGGTGCGGCTAGACGGCCTCTCGGTGGCTTGCTGGCTCACTGTAGCTGTTTCCTTACCGTTTGATAGAGATAGTCGGCGCGGAGCTGGTCCAACGTGTGACACGGCGCCCTGAGGGCCTCGGCGATTTCTTGGGCGAGGCCGCGATCAAGGGCGGGGTGTTCGGTGTTCAGGACCATGGCGCGGATTCCGTCCCGCGCAAAGAGGTCGGCCAGCATGAGCGTCTCTGCCCTTGGCTCCATCCCGGTGAGGGACACGTTGCCTGCGCCGTCGGTCATGAGCACCAGCAGGGGGATGGCCTCGCGATCCTGCCGCAACTGACGCTGTATGACCTGATAGGCCGTCAGCAATCCTGCGGACAAGGGCGTCTTGCCCCCGACGGGGATGTCGGCCAGCGCTCGGCGCGCCATGCTGATGTTGGACGTAGGGGGGAGAACGATGCTGGCCGACGCGTTCTGGAAGGTGATCAGGCAGACGCGATCGCGTTTCTGGTAGGCATCCACCAGGAGTGAGAGGATCGCTCCCTTGGTGGCCTCCATGCGTTCGGCTGCTGCCATGGACCAGCTTGCGTCGACGGCAAAGACCACCAGGTTGGCCACCTGGCGTACCCGGACCTTGCGGTGGAGGTCGCGGTCGAGGATGGTGATGGCATTGCCTTCTCGTCGACGCGCGCGCTGGTGTGGCGCGGCCTCACGCAGTGTAGCATCGAGGGCGATGTCGTCGTAATCGCCCGGCGCGCGCCGAGCACGAATGTAGCGTCCTCGCTTGCGCCGGCTGATGGTCTGGGTGCGCTTGCCGGCCTTGTCACGGGATCGGCGGTCGGTCGTCGTGCGCCAGCGCCTGGCTTTGAAGCTGGGTCCGATATTGACGCGTCGGAAAGCGCTCTCGCCAGGCGGTGTGTCGCCGGTGCCGTCTTGGGGGCGCGCCCCTC
>JBNGEB010000001.1:7991-58897 GCA_049975585.1 Anaerolineae bacterium | reverse complement strand
GCCCTGGCTCAACTCGTTTTTTTTTCGGGTGCACCATGAAGCGCGCCCTCAGCGGTCATCTCTGCCTCTTCTTGGCCGCGGAGATTCTCGATGCGCTCGTGGATCTCTTCGAGCTTTTCCGATGCGCCGTCAAAGGGCAGCCGACGCAGCCGGTGCGGCAACGCCAGCTCGGCCGCGAGCAGAATGTCGGACTCCCGAATAAAGGTGCGCCCATCGAATGCAGCCTGGGCTAGAGCTGCCTTGAGGATCACGATATCGGCTCGGTGGCCATCGACCTCCATGGCAGCCGTCAGCTCGGCGATGGTGTACAGATCGGCCTGCGAATAGGTCACTTCGCGCAGGCGGTCGCGGGCTGCCGCGATGCTCTCGGAAAGGGCCTGATCCATCGGCCACCAGTCATCGCAGAAGGCCTCGGGGTCGCGCTCGTACGCTACGCGGCGCTGGATGATCTCCATCCGCGCCTCGGGTGAGGCGATGCCTTGGATATCCACGCACAGGGCGAACCGATCCAAGAGCTGCGGGCGGAGCTCGCCCTCCTCGGGGTTCATGGTGCCCACGAGGATGAACTGGGCCGGATGCGAGAAGGAAATGCCCTCGCGCTCGACGATGTTGACGCCCATGGCAGCGGCGTCCAGGAGGAGGTCCACCACGTGATCGTCGAGAAGGTTCACCTCGTCCACATAGAGCAGCCCACGATTAGCGGCGGCTAGGAGGCCTGGCTCAAAGCGGCGTTCGCCTTGCTTGATAGCTCGCTCAAGGTCCAGCGTGCCCACGACGCGGTCCTCGGTGGCGCTGACGGGTAGGTCCACAAAGCTGGTCTGCACCGTCGCGGTTGGGAGGGCTTCGCCTTGGGCGACGCGCTCGCGGCAGAGGTCGCACAGGGCCTTGGGCCGATCCGGATCGCAGTGGAAGGGGCAGTCCGCGACGACCTTGATTCTTGGCAGCAAGGCGGCAAGGCCTCGCGCGGCGGTGGACTTGGCCGTGCCGCGTTCGCCCCGGATGAGGACGCCACCGATCTGCGGGCTGATCGCGTTCAGCAGCAGCGCCCGCTTCATGCGTTCCTGGCCTACGATGGCGGAAAAGGGAAAGACAGCGACCATGCTCACCAAGCTTTCCAACGAGCACCTTACCGAGTATAGAACTGGGTTATGGGGGGGTCAATTGGCATCTTGTCACCGATCGAGGGCGCTCGCTATTGCATCGGAGCGGATGCCCTGCTATGATGACCAGGTCAGACAATCGAATAGGATCTCCGAACCACATGGCCTAAGGCATTGCTATGGCGTGTGGTCGTGGCCATCCTCATGGGTGGCCGAACGGTGGCCGTGGAAACGCGCCCGCCCCCCGCATTTGGAAAGGAGAACCCGTTGCGACGGTCCGAGCCGGCGCCTGTTCTGTTGTGCGGGAGAGGCGCCGGCTCTTTGTGTCTGACGGGCCGGCACGATGGGAAACTGCAAGGAGGTACGTAGGATGAGACGTCGGATGTTTGCTGGGCTGCTGATCTTGGTGGCATTGGCCTTGGCGCTGACTTCATGCTCCAGCGGCGAAAAGGTGGACTGGGAGCTCAAGGTCTCGGGAGCGGTGTCCAAGCCGCTCACGGTCAGCTACGACGACCTGGCTGGCCGCACGCAGACAACGCTCGATGACGTGCTGATGGACCGATCGGAGGGGGAGGACACCAGCAGCACCTGGGAAGGCGTTGCCCTCAGCGAGCTGCTGAACGAGGCCGGCGTCTCTGACGCGGCTAGCGCCGTGATCTTTCGCGCTGCCGATGGCTACGAGCGCGAGGTCGATCTGGCGGACGTGGGCGATGCCATCGTCGCCCTGAAGGAGAACGGCGAATCGCTGCTGGGCGACGAAAAGTTAGGTCCCATCCGCATCGTTATCCCAGGGCTTCCTGCGAGCCGGTGGGTTGGTCAGCTCGTCGAGATCGAGGTCGTAGAGTAACTATCCATCTGGATGGACGGGTAGTTGGGTAGAGCGTCACGAGTCGGACGCGGTTCGGGCTATGGTGGGTTCTCTCGAGGACGACCCGATGGCGAGAGTGCCGGTCGGGGCCGTGTCCGGCTCGCGTTTGCAGCAACGCGGTGGCGCGTAGCAGGACCTCATCCCAGGGTGGGGTGTTGGGGCTGGGTCTCTATGTGTCGTCGTCCACGAAGGAGTGAGGATACGCCATGCGGCGCAAGGGTCTTGTCTTGCTCGTTCTGTTGGTGTTGGCGTCAACCCTGGCGGGTTGCGCTAGGGAACGTTTCGAATCGGTCACGGTCGATACGTCCGACCTACCAGAGGTCTCTTGGGAGCTCCGTATCAGCGGAGCGGTCAGTGAGCCCATGACATTGGCGTATCAAGAGCTCGCATCCCGCGAGTTGGTCAAGTTGGATGATATCCTAGAGCGATGTGATTGCGGCGATGAGACCGAGAACGCTTGGGAAGGCATCGCCCTAGTGGACCTGCTGGAGGAGGCGGGCGCTTCCAAGAAGGCGACCGGGGTGATCTTTCGCGGCGCCGATGGTTACTGGCGCGAGGCCTCCATCGATGATCTGCAGGTGGCGATGGTCGGCATCCGGCGCGACGGGGAGTGGCTTGCAGACGATCCAGAGGACGGGCCGATTCGCATGGTCGTCCCGGGCTTGTCGGCCAGCTATTGGATCTCGCAAGTCGTCGAGATCGAGGTCGTGGAATAGCGCCTGGGCCGGGGGAACGTCCGTTTCCTGCCGATGTTCCCTTGCGTGCCTAGGCAGAGATGGCCGTGAGCACGCTGCCAATTACGAAAAGCAGCATCGCGATCCAACTGATGATATCGGCTCGTTGGACCCTTGCCTGGCGAAGGTAGGTCCTATCGCGGTAACGGCCGAACTGGCGGCCTTCCATGGACACGGCCAGATGGTCCGCGCGTCTGAGCGCCCCGACGAGCAGCGGCAGCAGCAACTGCCGCAACACCTCGATGATGCGGCGAAACACGCTCCCATCGTATCGGACGCCTCTGGCAAGCTGAGCCTGGTAGACGGTGTTCGCTTCGAGCTCAAACAGCGGCGCTAGGCGAATCGCCGTTACCAAGGCAAAGCCATACCGATAGGGCAGTCCCGCGCGCATTAGCGCATACGCCAGCGCGGACGAGTCGGTGCTCAGCACAAAGAGTTGGCTGGCAAGGATGATGGCCACGAAGCGGAGAGCCACCAGCATGCCTCGCTCCAGGCCTGTACGGGTGATCCAGAATGCCATCGTCGGACGCAGATCGAGCAACACCGCTCCCGAGCGCGTGAACAGGACGTGCAGCGCGAAAAAGATCCCCGCTGTTGCCACGATCAGTTGCCAGCCACGAAGGTCCTTCCCTGGGCGAATCCCAGCGGTGCGTGCAATAGACCACAAGCCCACGACCACCAGTCCCGCATACCAAGGATGGTGTACGGCCAGGCTGGCTACGGTGATAACGAGTAGCCAGCCGAGTTTGGTTAGCGGGTGGAGTGTGTGCAGCCAGCTCTGCAGCGGTCGGTATTGCAGCTTGGCCTGGCCGCTCACTGGGCACTCTCCAGGTACGCCTCGTGTCCGGTGCTGAGAAGGAACGCGCGCAGGGCGTCGAGGGAACCGTCCAGCGCGAGTCGTCCCCCCTCCAAGAAGAGCACGCGATCGGCATACTGCTCCGCGACGGCCAGGTTGTGAAGCGACACAACGACGGCTGATCCTTGATCCGCTAGCATCCGCAGGTGCTGCATCAAGCCTCGGGCATTGGTGGGGTCCTGCCCGATGAGAATCTCGTCGGCCAGCACCAGGTCCGGGTCGTGCGAGGTGGCTGTGACGAGATTGAGACGGCGCTTCTGGCCGTAGCTCAGGGTCCAGGGCGAGTCGGCGCGCCGGTGCCAGAGGCCCCCTTGGCGAAGCTGGCGCTCGGCCCGGGGGCGCACGAGCTCCGCCTGACCCGTGTTCCGAGCGAGCATCATGGCGTCATCCCAGACCGAGTCTCCCAAGAGCTGATGGTCGGGGTTCTGGAACACGATGCCGGCCCGTTTGGCCAGCACCGAAACGACGGGCTGGTCGTGACCCAGCACGATGACCCGTCCCTCGGTCGGACGGATGAGCCCCATGAGACAGCGGAGCAACGTGCTCTTGCCACTCCCGTTGTCGCCCATCAGCGCCACTACTTGCCCCCGATGGATGCTAAGCGACAGATCGGCCAGGGCGCGACGCGTGCTGAACCAGTGGGAGACATTCTCCAGCCTGGCAACGACATCGCCAGGCGTAGCTGGTATCCGGGTGGCGTGATTGACATTCGCGTTTGCTCGAGCGTCTGCATCCACGATATGGCCTTGCGCCATGCGCACAATGCGCGGCGCGAATCGGGCCAGAGCCCGGAGCTTGTGTTCGATGACGATCAGCGTGAGACCTTGGTCGTTGCGGAGGCGTTCCAGGACCTCCAGAATGGCCTGCGTTGCCGTCGGGTCCAGGTTCGACGTGGGCTCGTCGAGGATGAGGATGCGTGGCTTGGCGGCTAGGATAGAGGCGATGGCAATGCGTTGCTTCTCGCCGCCCGAGAGGGTCGCTAGCTGTCTGTTCCGAAGGTGCGGCGCCTCCACGACGTCTAGGGCCCAGGCGATGCGGCGGGACATCTCATCCCGAGAATAGCACCGATTCTCCAACCCAAAGGCGATCTCGTCCTCGACGGTCAGCGTGCAGAACTGATCCTCTGGGCTCTGCTGGACCAGTCCAACCAGTTCGGCGTTCTCATAGAGGGAACGGGTTGTGATATCCACGCCATCGGCGTGGACGGTGCCGCACCAAGCACCGCCGGGCCTTTCGTGCAGGCAACCAGCGATGGCCAGCGCTAGAGTGGACTTGCCGCATGCGCTCGGGCCGGTGAGAGCCAGCATCTCCCCGGCGGAAATGGACAGGTCCACCCCTTCGAGCGCCCAGTCGGCGGCGCCTGGGTAGCGATAGGATAGACCCGTAGCCTCGATCAGGGCCGCCATCTTTTACTCGACGGCCAGCTCGACCACGTCTGTGGCGACGATCTCTTGGTCGGCGCTCCCTACGGCATACCGCGTGCCGTCCGGCTCGTTCACGATCCAGATGCGGATGGCATCATCGGCGAGTACCTCTGTCAGCGGCCACTCTGTAACGGTTCCGTCGCGGCCTATGGCACAAAGGGTGGTAGCTCCGGCCTGCGGCCCTGCGGCAGAGATGACAGCTCGCGCTGGTACGCCCTGGTACTTGGTGGGGCCCTCTCCCGCGTCCACGCGCGCGCTATCCATGTCCCCCAACCAATCCGCTGGCCGGAACGGCTCCGCCTGATCCAGCTTGCCGGTGAGCTTGACGGAGGCCTGCGCCTGCAGGCGAAGCTCGATCACGTTGCGCACCCAAGCCTTGGGGCTTTCGGCACCGACAATGTCATAGCTGATGTTCTTGCCATCGCCACGGTGGGCTAGCAGCAGCTCGTCGTTGGAGGCGATCTCGTCCATCGTGACAAAGAAAGCATAGCCGTCGGTGGCGGTGACGATCACGGCGTTGACGCCAGGGGCTGGCGTTGCGTGCGCCACGATCTCGCGTAGCGGAGTTCCTGTGACATTGCGTTTCATGCCCTGTATCTCAAGCTGTAAGTTCACTATCGGTAGGCCAAGTTCGGGGCCGTACGCATAGGGCTCGGCGCAGGCCCCGGTGACCTCAACCGTGGCCTCACCTGCGTATGCCTGTGCCAGCGCAACCCCTCCCCCAACCAGGGCTACCGTGGCAACGGCTAATACCAGCCCTTGTGGCCAAGCGAGGCGGCGGCGCTCGGCGCTGGGCATGCTGAGCCCAGCCTGGCGGAGCGCCTTGAGCAAGGCGTACGCCAGCAGCCCTCCCAGAGTGGCGCCCGATACGGCGGCCAGGCCCGCGATAGCCCAGATGTAGCGGAGTACGTCCTCCGGCGCGCTGGCAAAGAGTTGGAAGACAAACACGTTGCTGGCCGCGGCGATGGCGCCAGCGACCATCAGAGACCACCAACGATCGCGGCGTCGGAAAGCCAGGAATGTCACGTCGATGAGCAGTCCCCCAGCGATGTCGACCAGTACGACCAGCATGCCGTGGGTGTTGCCACTCAATAGCTCTACGGCGCCCTTGAGGATGCCGGTGATGGTAGCGGCGCCTGGCTTGCCAACCAGAACCGGCGCGAGCAGCAACAGCGTCACATGGAGCCCTGCGGCCCATTGGGTCGTGCCCGCGAACCCTAGGATGGCCTGGACCGCGTCGCCCAGGGCGTTGATGGCCGTGCTGGCTACGCCACTGAGCCCGGCCAATCCTGCCATGATCAGCAGCTCGCGTGTGGCAAAGCGATAACGTGGTGCGCTCTGGTCTCGATCGGATGCCATGATTCCTCCAGTACACACGAGCCGGCGCCGCAAAGGAGCGACGCCGGCTGCAAGCGCGCCAGCGTGTGATCTCCTTTCCAAGCGCGGGAGGCTCGAGCGTTTCCCCTCGAACCCTATCGGTCATCGACCGTGGGTTACCCTTTAGGCCTTTTGACTCGGAGACAGTTTCTGATTGTTCGATGCCACCCCTAGGGCGACCAGATCACCAAACCTGGAATGTGCGGATGGCACAGATCCTCGTGATTCGGCAGTATCCGCAGGCTGTACCCGTGAAGGCCGCTCTTGTTGCAGCGAATAGTGCCCTCGTAGGCGTAGATGCCCTTCTCGTCCGTTGCTGTACCCTCCATGCAGACCGTGTCCGTGCGATGGATGGTTCCGTCTGGCCGGATGGTGCCATAGCTGATCTCGACGCTCACGTCGTCAGGCGTCAGCGCGCCCAACCGGATCCTAGCGCGCACGTGAATGTCCGCTTCGACGGTCATGCCGTCGTGGGCATCGCTCTCGATGCTCTCGAACCGGATCTCTCCCCAGTGAGCCCTCAGGTGTTGCTTCCATTCCGCCAGGGTCCGACCAGCCTCAAAGTCATTCTCAGCGAGATGGCGGTAGCGCGCCTCTGCCGAGAGATACAGCCTCTCGCAGTACTCTTGCACCATCCGATGGGCGCTGAACTGCGGCGTGATCTCGCGAATGGCCGTTTTCATCTTGGCGATCCAGTTGCGCGGGACGGCGCCGTGAGCTGTACGGTCGTAGAAAAGCGGCGCTATGTCCTTGGACAAGAGGTCGTACAACGCTTCGGCTTCCACCCGGTCACCATACGCGTCGTCTTGGTAGACTTCGCCGTGCCCGATGGACCAGCCACGGTCCGGCGCATAGCCCTCGCACCACCAGCCGTCAAACGTGCTCAAGTTCAGAGCCCCATTGGCTGCAGCCTTCATGCCGCTGGTTCCGCTGGCTTCCATACGGCTGCGTGGTGTGTTAAGCCATACGTCCACGCCTTGCACCAGATAGCGCGCCAGCGCCAGATCATAGTCTTCCAAGAACACGATCCGGTGGCGTAGCTCCTCGCGTCGCGTATAGTGCACGAGTTGGCGGATGAATTCCTTGCCTGAATTGTCGTGCGGATGAGCCTTGCCCGCGAAAAGGATCTGGATGGGACGCTCGGGATCGTTCAGGATGCGCGAGAGCCTCTCCGGATCGGTAAATAGGAGCAGGGCCCGCTTGTACGTGGCGAACCGGCGTGCGAATCCGATGGTCAGCACCTCGGGATCGAGTACCTCGTTGGCCTCCTCGATCTCTTGCGGCGTGCCTCCGTGCCGGGCGATCTGGTCGCGCAGGCGGCCGCGCGCTATGGCTACCAGCCTCTCACGGCGTCGCTCATGGGTTCGCCAAAGCTCCTCATCGGGGATACGGTCCACGGAGTGCCACACGCTGCTATCCTCGGGCCGCTCGACCCACCGCGGACCCAGGTACCGCGAATAGACGCCGGCCATATCCTGCGAGATGAACGAGTGCGGGTGGATGCCGTTGGTGATGGAGGTGATGGGGACCTCTTCTACCGGCGTTTCAGGCCAGAGATCATGCCACATCTCACGGGCAACCTCACCGTGAAGCTCGCTGACGCCGTTGGTCGCATTGGCGAGCCGGATGGCGAGCACGGCCATGGCAAAGCTCTCGTTGGGAGAGGGGTTGTGCGATTGGCCAAGGCGCATGAACTCATCGCGTGAGATGCCTAGTCTCCGGTAATAGTCGCCAAGGTAATGCTCCATCATCCCGGTGGGGAAGAGGTCGATGCCGGCCGGCACGGGCGTGTGTGTGGTAAAGATGTTGCCGGCTCGAGCGACCTCGGAGGCCTCGGCATATGACAGACCGTCGTTTTCCATCAGCAGTCGGATGCGCTCAAGGGCCAAAAAGGCCGAGTGTCCCTCGTTCATGTGGCAGACGGTAGGGGGCAGGCCTAGGGCGTGAAGGGCGCGCAGACCGCCAATGCCTAGCAAGAGCTCCTGGCGGATGCGCATGTCCGAATCGCCGCCGTAGAGCTGGCTCGTGATCTGTCGGTCGTCGGGACGGTTCTCGGGGATGTTGGCGTCGAGCAGGAAGAGAGGGACGCGCCCAACCTGGATGCGCCAGATCCGCGCCTTTACCTCGCGCCCTGGATAGCCAACACTGATGGTGATGGGCTCATCCTCCCCGTCACGCATCAGTTCCATGGGCATGTTGTGAAAATCGTTGATGGGGTACGATTCTTGCTGCCAACCATCGGCATTGAGGTACTGGTGACAGTAGCCTCTCTGGTAGGCCAGCCCTACGCCGACAAGGGGCAGTCCCAGGTCGCTGGAAGATTTGAGATGGTCACCGGCGAGCACGCCCAGGCCTCCAGAGTAGATCGGTATACCTTCGGTGAGGCCGAACTCCATGGAAAAGTAGCCGACCCGGAGCTCTCCAAATGTCGGCGCGTAGGTGTGGTTGAACCAAGTTTCCTCGCTCTGAAGGTACGCCTCGAAGGCGCCGTACACGCGTCGCATGTGGGCGAGAAAGGCGTCGTCCGTGCGAGCGTTGTCGAACCTCGCTTGGCGAATGGTGCCCAACATGAGCACGGGGTTGTGGCGTGTGCTCTCCCATAGCTCGTCATCGAGACGACGAAACAGCGCAATGGCGTCTGGATTCCAGGTCCACCATAAATTGAAGGCCAGATCGCGAAGCGGCGTCAGCTCGTCTGGCAGAGATGGGACAATGGTAAACGTATGGTATGGGCGCAGCACGCGTGCCCCCTTTCGACTAGGATCATGTATCGCTCGCAGGGTCTAGGCGACCACTCTCCATTATAGTGGAGGCGCGCTTGGCGGTCCAAGCAAAGATCCTGCGCCGCGGTATTGCCCCTTGCTGGGACGGCGCGGCGCGCTTATACTGCGATCTCAACAGGGTAAGGAGTGTGCAGTGATGGACGGATCGGCAGGGGCAGACAGCAGCATAGCGCATGGGTGGGAAGCGTATCACCGGCTGGAGCTGGATGGGGCGCAGCGAGCGTTTCGGGATGCTATCGGCAAGGATGCTGACGCGTTTGAGGGGCACTATGGGCTGGCTCGCACCCTCATCCGCATGCGGCGCGAGGAAGAGGCCCGAGCCGAGGTCGAGCGGTGCCTGGAGCTGGCGCCCGAGCGTTTCGAGTCGCAGGCCGTGGCCGGGCTCTTTTACTTTCTGGTGGATGCGCTGGATGAGGCGCTGACTGCCCTGCAGAAGGCGATCAAGCTGGCGCCAGATGCTGTCGAGTCTCAGGTCGTTCTTGCGCAGGTGCAGGCGGATCGGGGCGCCTTTGACGACGCAGAGGCGGCGCTCGAGCGGGCTCGTGAGTTGATCGATGCTCTTCCCGATGGAACAGAACAGCGTCGCGAGCGTGCGAGGCTGCTGCATGCCGAGACGTATGTCGCTCTCACGGCTGGACGGGAGGATGAGGCTCGGGCAAAGGCCGAGGAGGCGCTCGAGTTGGCGGATGCCAATCCGCACGCCGTCTGTCTGGCAAACACCAACCTGGGGCTTATGGCAGCCCGTCACAAACGGTGGGATGAAGCCGTCTTCTATCTAGAAGCGGCGCTTGAGCTGAATCCCGCCTTCTACCGGGCGCGCAGCGCGCTGGGGCGAGTGCATCTGGTGGCCGGGCGCCCCGCGGAGGCAGCCGATGCCCTGGAGATCGCGCTGGAGCAGATGCCTCATCCAGAGGCGCATACCGTCATGGCGTACGCGTCGGCTCTCAGCAAGACGGGCCGTCGCGAGGAGGCGGTGGCGCAGTATCGTCGAGCCTTGACGCTGCACCCGCGCTGGCTCGAGCGCGTCTATGCCTGGTGGCAGATCGTGTGGCAGAGCCGTTGGGGGCGCATCGCCGTTATCGCGCTTGGAGTTGTTGCCTTGCTACTGTGGCTGGCGTTGGGCGGGCCATCGCCGCAAGCAGTGACCCTTGTCTTGCTGGTCGTGGTGGTGCTTGCATTGCAGCGTTCGATGACGGGCAAAAAGCTGCGCTGATGCAAATACGATCTGGGGCCGCTAGGGCTTGCTAGACGCACAGCGCAATGTTATACTCGCTATGTCATGGAGAGCCTATGTGTCTCCAAAAGGAGGGGGTCGTGGCACGTTTACGCGGGCTTTGGGTCCTTGCCGCAGTTGTGATCCTGGGAGCCTTTATCAGCGTGCCGGTGGTGGCCGATGAAGGCGCGCTCTACCACACGGTGGTCTATGGTGACACGCTCTATAGCATTGCACGCAAGTATAGCGTGACCGTGGCTGCTCTGGTGGACGCCAACGGTATCGCTGATCCCGATCTCATCTACACAGGTCAACGATTGCTGATCCCAGAGACGACGGGGGAGCAGGTCACCATACACGTGGTTGCGCCCGGCGAGTCGCTCCTCAGCATCGCCGCCAAATACGGGCTCAGTATCTTGGATATTGCCGAGCGCAACAATATCATGAACGTCAACCTCATCTTCGTGGGGCAGCGCCTGGTCATCCCCACGGAGGGAGAGGCACCCCCTGAAACCGATGGCACCGAAGATGGCGACGAGGTCGGTGACGAGACAGAGATGCCCGCCGTCCAAGAGGCCATCATCATCAGCCAGCCCCTAGCCAGCCAGGATGTGACCTCGCCTGTCACCGTGACGGGCTGGGGCAGTGGGTTCGAGAACACGCTGGCCGTGGATATCCTGGACCAGTTTGGCACCGTCATCGGCCAGGGGTATGTGATCATCGACGCCGAGTTTGGCCAGGTGGGGCCTTTTAGTGGTGTGATCGAGTTCACGCCTCCCGATGAGGAGCAGTTTGGGCGAATCCAGGTGTATGGCATCAGCCCGCGCGATGGCGCCATCGAGCACTTGGCGTCGGTGACGGTGAACCTGCTGCCGTAACGCAGCCCGCATCGAGAAACGGAACAGCGCCGACCCTTATGGGTTGGCGCTGCGTGCTACCCGCTATGCTAGGCAGTACCGAGCGAGGCCGCACAGGGCAGTCCGCCTGCATCCTCCGCTGCCAAGGCCGCGTTGACAATGGCCCTCGCCATGGCGTCGGCGGCCAGATCGGCCACCAAGGCTACGTGCGCCTCTCGCTGACCCGTTGCAAGCGCGAACACGGCATCGCCGTCAAACAGGGTGTGCGACGGCCGCACCGCTCGCGCGATGCCGTCGTGGGCAGCATCGGCAACGAGGCCGGCTTGTGGCTTGGTGAGGTCAGCATTCGTGGCTACGATGCCAATGACGGTGTTGGTGCCAAAGAGCACCTTGCGCAGAACCGCCTTGCGCATCTGCTGGCGGGTGTCGGCCAGCGCCCTTCCGGTAAGGCTGCGCAGGCCTGCGATGGCGCGCCCGCTATCCGGATCGATCACGTCGCCAAAGGCATTGACGGCGACGATCGCCCCCACAACCAGGTCGCCAGCGTGAGCGCTCGCCGTGCCGAGGCCGGCTTTCATCGCCCGCTTGGTGCCAAAGAGCTTGCCCACGCTGGCCCCCGTTCCGGCCCCGACGTTGCCCTGGGCGACGTTGGGACTTGAGGCTGCCTCGCAGGCTTGGTAGCCCATGGCCTCGTCGGGACGGACGCGCGGGTCGCCGATGGGCAGGTCAAAGAGCACGGCCGCCGGCACGATGGGAACCCGGGCCACGCCCGTGTTGAAACCGACTTGGCGTTCCTCCAGCCAGCGCATGACGCCATCGGCAGCGCGCAGGCCAAAGGCGCTGCCTCCCGAAAGCAGCACGGCATGGACTTGCTCGACCAGCATGCCCGGCCGTAGGAGGTCCGTCTCGCGCGTGCCGGGCGCCCATCCGCGCACACGAACGGCGCCGATAGCTCCCTGCTCGCACAGGACCACGCTGCATCCTGTGAGCGCGCGCTGATCGCTAGCGTGTCCGGCGAGTATGCCTTCCACATCGGTGATAGCACCTGGGTAGATCTCAGCCATGTCTCTGCTCCCACACTTGAGCTAGCCGAGCCAAGATCTCTTCGGCCATGGCTACCTTTGGCATGAGAGGGAGATGCTCGCGTCGTCCGTCCGCCCACAGGAGGTTCGCCTCGTTTGTAGCTACGCCAAAGCCCCGATCGGATCGGCTGACGTCGTTGGCGACGATCAGGTCCAGTCGCTTGGCCTGGAGTTTGGCGGCGGCGTTCTCGACTAGGTTCTGCGTCTCTGCGGCGAAACCTACCACGAGGTCAGGGCGGCGACCGTTGGACTGAGCTGCAACCTCTGCGAGGATATCCTCGGTGCGTGCGAGGGGCAGGATCAGCTCCTCGTCGCCCTTTTTGATCTTTCCCTGCGCATAGTCAGCCGGACGATAGTCTGCGACCGCGGCTGCCATGAGGAGTATCTCCGTATCAGGTAGGGCGTTCATCACTGCGTCGCGCATCTGGGAGGCCGACTGCACATCGATCCGCTGGATGCCATACGGTGTCTCCAGACAGGTAGGTGCGCTGATGAGCGTCACAGCGGCTCCCAGATCCCTGGCGGCCTCGGCCAGAGCGTAGCCCATCCGGCCAGAGCTGCGATTGCCCAAATGGCGCACGGGGTCCAAGGGCTCTTGGGTTCCTCCTGCGGTGACGGTCACGTGAACGCCACGCAGCGGCCCGTTGCGTCCCAGCGTCTGTCGGAGGGCGCCTAGGATGCTCGCCACGGGAGCCAGCCGGCCAGGTCCCATCCGCCCCGAAGCCAACCGGCCCTCCTCTGGCCCCACCATGACGGCGCCCCGCTCCAAGAGCGTCTCCACGTTCGCCTGCGTGGCGGGGTGTTCCCACATGTCCGCGTCCATGGCCGGCGCCAGGAGCAGGGGAGACGGACAGGCCAAAGCTGTGCTGGTAAGGAGGTTGTCGGCGAGGCCGTGGGCCAACTTGGCCAGCGTGTTGGCGGTGGCCGGTGCAATGAGCAAAGCCTCAGCGCGAGCTGCCAAGGAAATGTGCGCCATGTCGGTGTCGCGCAAGAGCTGGAACATGTCGACCGAGACCGGACGTTTGGCCAGCGTCTGAAAGGGCAAGGGCGTCACAAAGCGCGTCGCGGCCTCGGTCATGACCACGTCCACGATGGCGCCAGCTTGCACGAGCTTGCTGCAGAGGTCCGCCGCCTTGTAGCAGGCGATGCCTCCCGTAACGCCCAGCACGATCTGCTTGTCTTGAAGGATCATGGTGTGCCTCGATTCAGCTCATAGATCAGACGGAGTCCCTTTAGCGTGAGCTCCTGATCCACGATCTCGATCACGTCGGTCTCCCGCGCCAAGACGGGCGCCAAGCCGCCCGTGCCGATGACGCGCATGCCTGGCCCCAGCTCGCGACGGAACCTGGCGACAAGCCCTTCCACCAGCCCCACATAGCCGAACAGAATGCCCGATCGCATGGCGTCCGGCGTGTTGGTGCCGATGGCCTTTGGGGGACGCTGGAGATCGATCCTAGGGAGCTTGGCAGTGCGTTGAAAGAGCGCCTCGGGCGCGATGGCGCCGCCGAGATACTCGCCCTGGGCTGAGAGGGCATCAAAGGTGGTGCCCGTGCCCAAGTCCACCACGCAGGCTGGCCCCCCGTAAAGCCGAAGCGCGGCCGCCACGTTCACGATGCGATCGGCGCCCACCTCGCGTGGGTTGTCATAACGGATGGCGATGCCGGTCCGAACGCCCGCGCCAACCACTAACGGCTCCTGGCCGAGGTATCGCTGGCACGCGGTGATCATCGCATCCGTAAGAGGCGATACCACGCTGGCAAGCGCCACGCCGTGGATGGCATCCCGTTGGATGCCGTAGTGGCTCATAAAGCTCGCCATGGTCAGGCCGTACTCGTCCGGCATCCTCTGATGATCGGTGCTGATGCGCCAGTCGGCCAGGAGGCGGTCTCCGTCATACACGCCCATGACGGTGTTGGTATTGCCGACATCGATGCAAAGGAGCATGTTCACTACCTCCTTCAGAAGAGCTCTGGCGGTTCCTGGGACACGCGCGATTTCTTGCGTTGGCCGATTCCGCGTAGGGCCGCCACCACGGCGATGACGATGACGGCAGCGACGATCACCTCTGGGATGCCGTGGGTGATGCCGATGCCCAGAGCGGCACCTGGTGACCAGTATCCCCGAAGGCTGGCCATGGTTACTACCAGCACCGTGTTCGTAAGTGAGCCAACCGCTGCTGCCAGCGCCACGACCGCGATGCGCGGATCCTGCCGGTCCAGCCATACGTAGAGGCCTCCCACCAAGGCGATCCCAAACGCGGCGATGAGGATCGCGATCAAGAGCGGGTGAGTGACACTCTCATTGGGGGTGGCATAGACCTGCCATGCCTCGAAGAAGACCAGGGCCAGCAGGACGCCCAGCAATGCGCGGAGCTGCGCTTTCGTGGCCTTGCGGAGCCCTAGGTACGTGTACGCTGCCGTCACGCCGATGAACAGACGTGGCAACACCGCCACCAGAGGGTCCTTTAACGCCGGAATTGTGGCCCTGGCATAGCTGGCGAGGCCAAAGCCTAGGCCCACTATGAGCCCCACGAGGGGCCCTTCGAGCAGACCCCCGATAATGGCGGGAATGTGAGCGATGGTGGCACTGCCCGCCGGCGTGGGTGTGGGAATGAACCCGATCCCCGTGAACGCCAGCAAGAGAGTGATGGCCAGCAGCAATCCGGCGTTCACTACCCGTCGAATGCCTCTTTCGTCGTACATGGTGTATCCTCCCCTAAGCTACTGCGATCCATCGAGATAGCAATGCTGCGACAAAGACCGTCAGGACCAGAAGGAGCGCTGTCGCGTCACGGCGAGCCAAGCGCAGCGTGTTCAACTGGGTGCGCCCTCGACCTCCTTGGTAGCAGCGGGCTTGCATGGCCAGCGCCAGCTCCTCCGAACGACGGTAGGCGTCCACGAACAACGGCACGACCAGGCGGGCTCCTCGCGTGGCGCTGTCGATCAGGCGCCACGCACCGGAACGCTCTGGCGTCACCGTACGCGAGGCTTGCGCCATCAGGATCGCCTCGGCCTGCTCGCCCAGGATCGGCGCGAACCGCAGCGCGATGGTGGCGATCAGGGCCATCTCGTGACCTGGGAGGCCGATCCAGGTCAGCGGACGTAGCAGATGCTCGATGCCGTGCGTCAGGGCGCCTGTGGTTGTCGTGTTGGTGAGGAGGCTGGTGAGGAACAGCAGCCCCAGGAACCGGATGAGGGCCACGATGACGGCTTGCACGCTGGCGGTCGTGATGGTGATAGGTCCCCACTGGATGAGGGTAATGGTATCCGGAGCTACAGCGGCGCTGTTGTAGAAGGCCAACTGCAGCAGCGAAAGCACGACGATGAACGGAAGCGCCGGTCGCAGTCCCCTGAGGACATATCCCAAGGGTAGCCGCGCGGCGAGGACCGCTGCCACAATGATGCCCAACAGCGCCAGGTTCCCCCCGTAGGACTTGGTGATGACGGTGCATGCTACCAGCAGCACAAAGCTCACCAGCTTGATGCGCGGATCCAGTCGGTGCACGACCGAGCCCATCGGGATATACTGGCCGATGCTGACGTGTCTTAGCGCGTGATAGCTTCCCATACGGCCTCCTCGGCTTCTGGCAAGGTGATGGGAGACCGATCCACATCCAGGCCGGCTTCTGCCAGGCGATCCACTATCTGGCCCGCGGTGGGACGCAACAGCCCGTAGCGCGCCAAGTCGGGCGTTGGCCCAAGGATTTCCTGCGTGGGGCCTGTCGCCACGGTCTGCCCCTCGTAGAGCACGGTGACCCGGTCGGCCAAGCTGGCGACCTCATCCATATCGTTGGACACGATGACAAAGGTCATGCCGCGCTCATCGTGGAGTCTCGTTACGAACTCGGCTACTTGCTGCTTGCCGATGGGGTCGAGGCCGGTGGTTGCTTCGTCGAGCACCATGATACGCGGGCGCATGGCCAGCACGCCTGCCAGAGCCACACGGCGCATCTCTCCGCCGCTGAGCGCGAACGTGCGACGGTCCACGTATCGCTCAAAGCTCAAGCCGACGGCAGCCATGGCCTCTTGGACGCGTTCCCGGAGTTGGGCCGTGTCCAGCCCGAGTTGCGCTGGGCCATAGGCGATCTCGTCGCCTACCAGCTCCTCCAGCATCTGCTGGTGAGGTTGCTGGAAGACCAGCCCCACCTCGCGCCGGAGCAGATGCACATCGCACTGCTTGGCGCCCGTATCTTGCCCCAGTACCCGCACATGCCCTAGGCTGGCAGGGCGCAATAGCCCATTGAAAAAGTGGCATAGCGTGGACTTGCCGGAGCCACTAGGGCCGACAAGGGCGTGGATCTCGCCCTTTGCCAAGCGAAAGCTCGCGCCGCGCAAGGCTCGCGTCGCCATGGGCGTCCCCGGCAGGTAGGTATGGTCCAGGGCAAGGATCTCGATCAGGGCGTCAGACACGGGATGCCTCCTGGACGGATAGCACGGCGCTGACAAGAGCGTCGGTGGTGAGAGCGGGCTCGAAGCTTGCTCCCCTGCGCTGGAGGCCATGGCTGATGGCGAGAGCCGGCGGGGGCGCTAGCCCAATGGACCGTAGGATATCTCCCTGCGAGAACACCTCGAGCGGGGTTCCTTGCAGTAGGAGGTGGCCCTCGTGGAGCACAAGCACCTGCTCGGCCTCTGCTGCTTCGTCCATATAGTGGGTGATGAGGACGATGGCGAGGCCCTCATTGTGCAGGCGTCTGAGGAGATCGCCGAGTCTGGCCCGACTGACGGGATCCAGCATGGCTGTGGATTCATCCAGCACGAGGCATCGGGGGCGCATGGCGAGCAAGCCGGCCACGGCCAAACGAGCCTTTTCGCCAGCGGACAGCATGCGCGGGCTGTCTTCGCTGCGCTTGAGAAGGTCGGTAGCTTCCAAGGCGACGCGCACGCGCTCCCCCAGCTCTGGCTGGGGGATGCCAAGGTTTTCGGGGCCGAAGGCGACCTCCTCCTCGACGGTGGTGGCGACGAACTGATTGTCTGGGTTCTGGAAGGCCATGGCGACGGTGGCGCGGATGGTGAGCTGCTGGGTTGGGTCGCGCGTGTCCATGCAGGCGACATACACCATCCCGCTGGTAGGGCGCAGCAGCCCATTCAAGCACTTGGCCAGTGTGGATTTGCCTGAGCCGTTAGGCCCGATAATGGCGACGTAGGATCCCTCTGGGATGATGGCGCTGACGTTGTGCAAGGCAGGGACGGGGCTTGCCCCTTCGTTGGCGTATGTGTACGAGAGGCTATCGATCTCTACGAGCGGATTTCCCATCCGGCGTTCTCCCACAATAGCAAACGCCCCGCGTCAAGACGACGCAGGGCGCACGCAGCTCGCGCAGGCCTAGTCGTCTCGGTCGGCTAGCGATCCAAGCGACGGATTGTCACGAACCAAAGGCTCGGTGCTTGATTAGTCACCGGCACACCTATTCTACTACCGTCCGCCGGCGCATTCAAGTCACCAAGCAAAGGGGCACGTGAAAATCGTCACAGGCTGCCAACTGTGGGTTTGCTACGCGGCCATGTCTGGTGTATCATGGCTAGGAGGTTAGGTGGGTGCCAACCTGGCGCAACGAGAGGTGGTAGCTAGATGCGGATTGTTCTTCTCAAGGATGTCAAGCGGCTAGGCGCCATGGGCGAAGTCCGTTCCGTCGCCGATGGCTATGCGCGGAACTATTTGATCCCGCGTGGGCTGGCAGTGCCGGCGACCGACGAGGCTCTCCAGCAGGTCAAGGCCAAGGCCGCGGCCCGGCGTCGCGAGGCGTCGCAGGAGAAAGAGCAAGCGCAAACAGTGGCCGAGCGCCTCGAAGGGGCCGAGCTCGTGTTCTTGGCCAAAGCGGGCGAGACGGGGCGCTTGTACGGCTCGATCACGAACGCTGATATCGCCGAGCGTCTCGCAGCTTTGGCAGGCGAGGCGGTTGACAAGCGCAAGGTGGTGTTACCCGAGCCTATCAAGGACCTGGGAAAGACCCACGTAGAGGTCAAGCTCCACGGCGACGTCGTCGCCCGTGTGACCGTGATCGTCGAGCCGGAAGAGGAAGCTTAGGTCCGCGGAGCGCTGCGAACGCATGCGTGGGACCCGGGTAGCCTGTGTGAGCCCTGGATCTGCGGCTTGCTCGAAAACATGGTGAATCCCACTGTTCTAGTTCTTCGCCTTCTATACCCGCTCGATACGATAGTCGCGATAGCATGGTGGGGTCCGTGGCGGACCTGATGACCGAAAGGCGTTATGGCAGCGCATAGGGTGCAATCGCGCAAGGGTCCGAAATGCACGGTGTGTGTTTCGGAGCTTTGCCGTATGTCAGGCAGAGCGAAAAGGCTTTGGGAGCAGCTTTGCAGCATAGGAGTGTGGTAATGGCAACGAGATCGCGTCTATGGATGGTAGGGCTTCTGCTGGCGGTGTTGGTCTCCGCGGGCGGATGTGCGGATGGGCCCTCGGCGTCGTCGCAAGAGCCAACACCTACGCCGATTCCCCCGCCACCCGTTCCTGATCAGCCGACCTATGTCGTCAAGCGCGGTGATGTGCAAGATTCGCTCACCTTTAGCGGCCGGGTCTCTCCCGCCGTCGAGGAGGAGCTCTTCTTTGAGACCAGCGGCCGGGTCAAGGCTGTCTATGTGGAGCGCGGCGATCCTGTAGAAAAGGGACAACTTCTCGCCGAGTTGGATAACGATGACTTGCTGCGTCAGCTTGATCAGGCGCTCATCGAGCTCGACACCGCCACGCTCAACTATGAGAGTGCGATGGCCAGCAAAGAGTACCAGATCGAGCGCGCCAAGCTGAACCTCGAGCTGAACAAGCTTCAACTTGAAAAGCTACGCGAGGCAGCCGAGGATCGCACGGCGGTAGAGCTTGCGCGCGTGAACCTGGAAAAGGCGCAGATCGCTGTGGACCTTGCCCAGGCCGCATTCGATCGTCGCAAGTCGCAGCCTGGCTGGGAAGCCAGCCCAGAGGCGCTGAACCTGCAGCAGAGAACCCTGGACCTCGAGGCTGCTCGGGCCGCCTACAACCAAGCCGTGAAGAACGCCAGCTTGTCCGAGTATGACTTGGCGGTGCGTGAGGTGCAGATCGAGCTCGCGGAGCTTGACCTGGCCTACATGCAGCGCGAGGTCGATCCTCAGCTTGCCAAGGCTGTCGAGCGCGCGCAGTTGACCGTGGACCGTCTCGAATCGTTCATCGAGGATACGCGCATCTACTCGCCCATCGACGGCGAGGTTACGACCGAGAGCCTCCGCGAGGGCGAGGTGACCGAAGGGTTCCGAACGGTGATCGTCGTTGCCGATGACTCGGAGCTCATCGTCGCAGCCGAACCTTTGAGCACGCAGATGCAAAAGCTCTCGGAGGGTATGGAGTGCTCCATCGCACTTTCGGCCTATCCCGGCAAAGAGCTGACTGGCGTCGTCAAGCAGCTACCCTATCCATATGGTAGCGGCGGCGCTGCCGAGATCGAGGATCAGGACAAGCGAACGTTGATCGACTTTGATCCAGAGGATCTCGATTTGCGTTCTGGCGACCTGGTGCGCGTGACCGTCATCCTAGAGAAAAAGACAGACGTGCTCTGGCTGCCGCCCGCAGCGATCCGCACTTTCTCGGGGCGCAAGTTTGTGGTCATCGAGGAAGAGGGACGCCAGCGACGCGTTGACGTGACTGTTGGCATCGAGAGCGACGAGCGCGTGGAGATCAAAGAGGGCCTGGAAGAGGGCCAAGTGGTCGTAGGCGCCTAGGCCTTACTGGGGGGTCTGGCTTGCAGCAGGCTCCCCTTCACAACTATCTATCACGAGTCGACGAGCCTAGCTGCGGTGATCGACGTGGAATGCGTGTAGCCTATGGGAAACGGTGAGATATGGCATCGAATGGTCCCATGATTCTGTGCGACAATCTGGTCAAGATCTACAAGGTCCAGGATCTGGAGGTCGTGGCCTTGCAGGGGCTTGACCTTGTGGTGGAAAAGGGCGAGTTCCTAGCCATCATTGGCCCTAGCGGTAGCGGCAAATCCACTCTGATGAACACGCTTGGCGGGCTGGATCGCCCGTCGGCTGGCAAAGCCATCGTCGATGGGCAGGACCTGCTCAAGCTATCCTCCTTTGCGCTGACGCGCTACAGGCGGAGCAAGGTTGGATTCGTCTGGCAGCAGCCCTCGCGAAACCTGATCCCTTATCTCTCGCTACAAGAAAACGTCGAGCTCCCGATGATCATCGCTGGCATGCCGCGCAGCGAGCGCAAAGCCTGGACGCAAGAGCTGCTCGAGGCAGTGGGCCTATGGGATCGCAGGCATCACGGCATGCACCAGCTCTCGGGTGGTGAGCAGCAGCGCACGGCTATCGGTGTGGCTTTGGCCAACAAGCCGGTCTTGCTGCTGGCTGACGAGCCGACGGGCGAGGTGGATACGACGACCGCACAGCGCATCATGGACACCTTCCGGCAACTGAACGAGCGCTACAATCTCACCGTTGTGGTTGTGACGCACGACCCGCGCGTCTCGGATCAGGTGGACCGGGTGGTATCCATCCGCGATGGCCGCACGAGCAGCGAACGCGTGCGACGTGTGCGTGGGGTACAGCCTGTGGCGGCGGTGACCGAGGAAGAGGTGGCCCTTGGAGAGGCTGCCACGGCGCCGGCCCCAGAGGACGTGACGTATCATGAGTACGTCGTGGTGGATAGTGCTGGGAGGTTGCAGCTTCCTGCCGAGTATCTAGAGTCGCTGGGCGTGGCGGGTCGCGCTGAGGTCGAGCTGACCGATGGCGGCATCCTAGTCAAACCTGCGCAGGCCCTGGATGACGCACCGGCCCAGGTGGCGCGCCGGGCGCGCGAGGCCGAGGGCGCCGAGGCATCCGAGGAGAGGGGGCGCGAGCCCAGGCTAGCTCGGGGGCTTCGCGGGCTGTTCTCGCGTCGGCGTGAGGATACAGAGGAATAGAGGCGGGCAGAACGGTGACAGATCGAACCGATGGTGTGATTGTCAAGACGAGCGAAGTTACGCGTGTCTATCGCGTGGACCACCAAGAGGTGCATGCTCTCAGGGGCGTGAACTTTTGGGCAAGGCAGGGCGAGTATCTTGGCGTTATGGGACGTTCGGGTTCTGGCAAGACGACCTTGCTTAACATCATCGGTGGATTGGACCGTCCGACCGAGGGCGAGGTGGAGGTGTTTGGCGAGAGCATCAGCGAACTCTCGGATCGCCGGCTCACCGAGTTCCGACGCCACAAGATAGGCTTTGTGTTTCAATCGTTCGCCCTTATGCCGACGATGTCCGCCTTTGAAAACGTGGAACTGCCTCTGCGCATGATCGGGGTGCGTCGTCGCGAGCGGCGCCAGCGCGTGATGGAGTGCCTGGAACTGGTCGGCCTCACCAAGTGGGCCAAGCACCGGCCTAAGGAGATGTCCGGTGGTCAGCAGCAGCGCGTGGCCATCGCACGCAGCCTCGTGAACCGTCCGGGTCTGATACTCGCGGATGAGCCCACAGGCGAGCTGGATACGACCACCGCTCGCAGTATTCTGGAGCTGTTCCGCTCCATCGTGGAGGAAGAGGGCGTCTCGATCGTCATCAGCTCCCACGACCCCACGATGCTGGACTATGTGGAGTTCTGCTACAACCTTGCTGATGGTCGCGTGTTGAACGAGCGCGACTAGGCATAGCCGCGCAGGTGGCGGGCGAGCAACTGGCTCGCCCGTTTTGCCTTGCCCAGCTTGCCCACGTCGACCGGCTTGCATACCATACGGCCACGATGGGTCTGCCGAAAGGAGACGGAGCATGGCGTTGCTTGCTGGGATCGACGTTGGCACGTCGGGCGCTAGGACGCTGATCATCGATGAATCCGGGGGCTTGATGGGGGCGGGCACGGTTGAATATCCCATGAGCACGCCGCGGCCGCTCTGGGCCGAGCAGGATCCAGAGGATTGGTGGCAAGCGGTTTGTGCGGCCACGCAAATCGCGCTCAGTGAAGCCAGAGTCTCTGCCGATGAGATCAGTGGCATCGGGCTGACGGGACAGATGCACGGCATGGTGATGCTGGACGACAAGGGGCGTGTGCTTCGACCTTGCATCATGTGGAACGATCAGCGCACGGCCTCACAGTGCCAATGGATCATGGACACCGTAGGCCGAGACCGGTTTCTCAGCCTGACGCTCAATCCGGCGCTGCCGGGATTTACCGCCCCAAAGATCGTCTGGACCCGTGAGAACGAGCCCGAGATCTATGCCAAGGCTGCCAAGATCCTGCTGCCCAAGGACTATATCCGCTACCGCCTCACTGGCAGCTATGTGACCGAGGTTTCTGATGCGTCGGGCACGGCGCTGCTTGACGTGCGAGCTCGTGACTGGTCCGAAGAGGTGCTGGCGGCCCTGGATATTCCCAGAGATTGGCTGCCCGATTGTGTCGAGTCGCAATCGGTCACCGGCACCATCACATCCGAGGCGGCACAGCTCACGGGGCTGTCCGAAGGCACACCGGTTGTCGGTGGCGGCGGCGATCAGGCCGCTAGCGCTGTGGGTACGGGCATCGTAGAGCCGGGGCTCGTGTCAGTGACGCTGGGAACCTCCGGCGTGGTGTTTGCCCATACGCAGGAGCCCAAGCTCGATCCTAGGGGCAGGCTTCACACATTCTGCCATGCACTGCCCGACGCTTGGCACGTCATGGGCGTGACCCTGTCGGCTGGCGGATCGTTCCGCTGGTTCCGCGACGCGCTAGGCCTCGCGGAAAAGCAAGTGGCGTCGCTGGCAGGCGTGGACCCCTACGAAATCCTCACCGCAGAGGCAGCCGAGGCCCCGGTTGGAAGCGAGGGCCTGCTATTTTTGCCGTACATGACGGGCGAGCGGACGCCGCACGCCGATCCCAACGCGCGGGGCGTGTTCTTTGGCCTTACATTGCGCCATGACCAGCGCCACATGGTGCGCTCGGTGCTCGAGGGGGTGACCTACAGCCTGCGCGACTCGCTTGAGCTGTTCCGTGAGCTGGACGTGCCCATCCGACAAGTCAGGGCCACGGGGGGTGGGGCGCGTAGCCTTCTCTGGCGCCAGATGCTCGCCGATGTCTTTGGGACCGAGCTGGTCACCGTGGATGTCACCGACAGCACGGCCTATGGTGCTGCGTTGCTGGCCGGTGTTGGCACGGGCATCTATGACAGTGTCCCCGAGGCTTGTCTGGAGACGGTCAAGATTGTGGATGAGATCCAGCCCGATCCCAAGCGCCAGCAGACGTACGATGCGTACTATCAGGTCTATCGCTCACTGTATCAGGCCCTACATCCCGCGTTCGACGCTGTGGCCGAAATCGACTGAGTCGATTCCGCGCTGACAGTGTGAGTAGTCGTTCCGCCGGCCGCTGTCGCCAAGCAGGAGCTTGGCAGACGCCAACCAATGAGGGACCAATATGGAAAACAAGGTTCGTATTGACATCATCGGGGCTGGGGGCATCGCGCGTGCGGCGCACTTGCCAGGGTACCAGGCAGTGGAGGCTGCAGACGTTGTAGCGGTGTGTGACGTGCTGCCGGGCCGTGCCGAGGCATTCGCCAAGGAACACGACATCCCCAATGCCTACGATAGCTACGAAAAGATGCTCGACGAGGAGGATCTCGACGGCGTATCGGTCTGCACCCCCAACTATGCCCACAAGGACGCCACCATAGCCGCGCTGGAGGCGGGCGCGCACGTCCTATGCGAGAAGCCTATGGCGATGAACTTGGCCGAGGCCCGCGAGATGGCCGCCGCCGCGGAAAAGGCTGGCAAGATTCTGCAGATCGGGCTCAACTGGCGCTTTACCAGCGAGGCTCAGACGCTGCGTCGCTATGTGGAGGCGGGCGATTTCGGCGATATCTACTATGGAGAGGCCACCGTCTTGCGGCGTCGTGGCATTCCCTCTTGGGGCGTGTTCACACAGAAGCGGCTCCAGGGCGGCGGTGCCTTGATCGACGTGGGGGTCCACGCGCTGGACCTGACCATGTGGCTGATGGGCAACCCCAAGCCCGTCTCCGTAACGGGTGTGACCTACCAGGCCTTTGGCAAGCGAGAGGACGTGGTTAACCCGTGGGGCGCATGGGACACGAGCCTCTTTGATGTGGACGACATGGGCATTGGGCTGATTCGCTTTGACAATGGCGCCTCCTTGGTGCTTCGCGCGAGTTGGGCGGCCAACCTGGAGGAGTCCCATGGCAATCGCATCCTCGGCACGCAGGGGGGCGCTCAGACCATGCCCATCAAGGTCTTTATGGAGCAACACGGTGCTCTGGTGGACGTGACGCCCACGAGCTTGCCCGAAGTGCGGGCCCATACCGAAGAGATTCGGCATTTCATTGCTTGCATCCAGGGAGAACAGCAGCCTATTGTGAAGGTTGAGCAGGTGTTGGATGTCCAGGCGGTGCTCGATGCGATCTATGCTTCCGCCGAGAGTGGGCACGAGGTCGTGGTCGAAAACTAGGCGTCGTACGTGACTGGCGACCGTGGGGCTCGATGGCTCTCGTGGCCGCGTCAAGAAGTCAAGGAGGCGATCATGAGGGTTCGGTGTGTCATCGACAACTGCGTCGCAGCTAGTTCGCCGCTTTGGGGCGAGCATGGGCTCGCGATGTTGATTACGACCGAGGCGGGGACTCTGCTCTGGGACACGGGTGGTAGCGGCGATGTGCTGGTGCACAATCTGCGCGAGCTCAACGTGCCGTTCGATGAGATTGACGCTGTAGCCTTGAGCCATGCGCACAATGACCACACGGGTGGCCTAGGGGCAGTCTTGGAGCGAGTGCCTGGCATCCCGGTGCACCTTCATCCCTCGGCTTTCGAGCCAAGGTACTCGATGCGACCAGGACGCCAAAGGAACATAGGGATGGCCCAGTCCGAGGAAGAGCTCAGTAGGCATGCTACGTTGGAACGGCACGAGGAGCCTTTCGAGATCCTGAGTGGCGTCTTTGTCACGGGCGCCGTGCAGCCGCGCCCCTATCCTCCTGGCGCAAGTGCTCATCACCGCGTGATGCGTGACGGCCGTGAGCTGCCTGATCCGTACGCCGATGACATGTCGCTGGTGCTGGAGACCGCAGAGGGGCTCGTATTGGTGTGCGGCTGCTGCCATGCGGGGTTGCGCAATACGCTGGCTTCCGTCACGACGCACTGGGCAGGCCGCATTCGGGCGGTGCTCGGGGGCACGCACTTGGCGACGGCTCCGGAGAAAGAGCTGGATGCCGTGGCGCAGGCTCTGGAGGCGCTCGGCCCCCCAGAGATGTACTTGAACCATTGTACAGGCGACAAGGCCATTGCCCGGCTGCAACGTGCGTGGCCGGATCGCGTCCATCCGTTGCCGGCTGGCGCGGAGATTAGCTTCTAGGAGTTGTAGATGATCATCGCGGTGGCCAGCGGCAAGGGCGGCACCGGCAAGACGACGGTGGCTGTTGGGCTGGCATTGTCACTGTTGGAGAGCCCCCCTCCCGATGCTTCGGGGATAGCCATGGTTGACTGTGACGTAGAGGCGCCCAACGCGGCCCTGTTTCTCAAGCCGGATCTCGAGCTGGAAGAGCCCGTAGAGCTGCTTATCCCCAAAGTGGATCTCGACACGTGCGTGTTGTGTGGCGAGTGCGCTGAGGCCTGCCAGTACCACGCGCTGGCCGTCGTCGGCGAGAAGGTCCTCGTCTTTGAGGATCTCTGCCACGGCTGTGGCAGTTGTGCGCGGATCTGCCCCGTGGGGGCCATCACCGAAGTGCCTTACCGAATCGGAACGGTGGCCAAGGGGCGCGTGGGTTCCATGCGGTTTGTGCACGGTCACCTGGACATTGGTCGTCCCATGGCGGTGCCCATCATCCGCCAGGAAAAGCACGCCGTGGATGGGTACGGGGACGGTGGCGTCGTCGTCGTGGATGCGCCGCCGGGGGCTGCCTGCCCGGCAGTAGCCGCCATGCGCGGAGCTGACTTTGTGCTGCTGGTAACCGAGCCTACGCCGTTCGGGCTGCATGACCTGAAGGCCGCCGTCCAGGTTGCCAGAGATGAGCTAGGCATTCCCGTGGGAGTGGTCATCAACCGGGATAGCATCGGCGACGATGGCGTGGAGCGGTACTGCGCCGAGGAGGAGATCCCCATCCTGCTGAGGATACCCTTTGATCGGCGGGTGGCCGAGTCCTATGCGGACGGGGCTCCGATCACGCAGGCGCTACCCGAGTTGAAAGATGCCTTTCTGGAGCTCTTTGATACCATGCGTAAGGTCGTGTCATGAAGCAAATCCTGGTACTGAGCGGCAAGGGTGGAACGGGCAAGACGTCGGTGACCGCTGCATTGGCCGATCTGGCCTCGGCGGACGCATCGCTTGTCCTAGCTGATGCGGATGTGGACGCGGCCAACCTAGAGTTGGTGCTTCAGCCGGAGCGGGAAGAAACGACCCCCTTCGAAGGCGGCAGCAAGGCCGTGATCGATGGGGATCTCTGCACGGACTGTGGCGTCTGTGCCGACGTCTGCCGCTTTGACGCGGTGATGCACATGGATCAGGGCTACAAGATCGATCCGGTGGCCTGTGAGGGGTGTGCGGCTTGCTACTATCAGTGTCCCGTAGATGCCATCACCATGGTTCCCGCGCAGGCTGGCGAATGGTACCGTTCGCGGACCCGTTTGGGGCCGCTATTCCACGCGCGGCTGTTCCCTGGTGAGGAGAACTCGGGCAAGCTGGTAGCGACGGTCAAGCAGCATGCCACCCTCTGGGCCACCAAGAACAAGGCTGACTATGTGTTGACCGACGGCCCGCCGGGGATTGGATGCCCGGTCATCGCGGCGACATCGGGGACAGAGTTGGCTCTGTTGGTGACAGAGCCAACGGTATCGGGGATCCATGACCTGGAGCGGATCCTGGACACGGTGACGCACTTTGGGGTAAAGGCTGCCGTCGTCGTGAACAAGTGGGACCTGAAGCCAGAGCGCGCCGACGAGATCAACGCTTTCTGTCGGGAGCGAGGTCTGTCGGTAGTGGGCCGCATCCCCTACGACGAGGTGGTGACACGGGCTATGGTCAGTGGGCAACCCGTGACCGCCGTCACCGATGGACCGGTCACAGCAGAGTTGCACCGGATCTGGCGCGCGATGGTCACGATGTTGGGCGCCTGAGGCGAGACTCTAGATCGTCCTGCCTACGGCCTGGGCGATGGCTCGGAGATCGTCCATCAAAGCGGCGAAATCCGAGAACGTTAGGCTCTGGAGCCCATCCGATAGGGCATTGGCGGGGTCTGGATGCACCTCGATCAGGAGTCCGTCGGCGCCCGCTGCTACCGCTGCTTTGGCGAGCTTGGGGACCAGGGCAAAGTGCCCGGCCGCGTGGCTTGGGTCAACGATGATGGGCAGATGCGAGTCGCGCTTGACGACGGCGACGGACGAGATATCCAGCGTGAAGCGCGTAGTTGTCTCATACGTGCGGATGCCACGCTCACAGAGGATCACGTTGGGGTTTCCCGCTGACAGCACATAGTCGGCCGCCTGCAGCCATTCCGTCACTGTGGCCGCCAAGCCTCGCTTTAGGATGCATGGTCGCTGGCTCTCGCCAACGGCGCGCAGCAACGCATAGTTCTGCATGTTGCGTGCTCCCACCTGAAGGATGTCCACGCGGTCGATCATGGCGTCCAGATAGTGTGGATCCGTGATCTCGCTGACTACGGGGATCCCCAGTTCCTTGCGGACGCGGTACATCACTTCTACCCCATCTGATCCCATGCCCTGAAAGCTAAAGGGCGAGGTGCGCGGCTTGAAGGCTCCTCCCCTCAGCACGCGCGCGCCGTGTGAGGATACGTGTTCGGCCGTTGATCGAAGCTGGTCGTAGCTCTCGATAGCGCAAGGGCCTGCCATGACAATGATGGCGTTACCGCCTACCTCTAGATCGCCCAGCTTGACGGTCGTTGGTTCCTCATGAAACTCTCTAGAGGCGAGTTTGTACGGGCGCATGATGCGGGTGACCGAAGCGACGCCGGGGAGCACCTCGAACAGATCGGTGCTGATCTGGCCCGTGTGGGCGCCGAGGATGGCGACCACCACCTTGTTCGTGCCAATGTTGAGCTGGACGTCGCACGAGAGTTTGTGTGCGCGCTCTACGACGCTATCGACTTCTTCCTGGCTGGCGCCAGACTTCATCTCTACGATCACAGCCGTCTCCTCACTGCACTAGGTGTGTTACGCAAAGGGCACGGCTGTGTGCTTCTTGGAGCTCTGTGGCAACGTTGCTCACGAGGCCTCGGATCGTCCGATGCGCTCGGATGATAGTGCATCAGGACGTCGTGGGCAAAGTGGCAGGTTAGGCGAGATCATCCAGCAGCTCGCTCAGCAGACTTGCTGCCCTTGAGAGGCCATCGACTGACAGCTCCACGCCGAGCGCTTGCTGCAAGGACAGCAGGATGCTTTCAGCCCCAAGCACATCCCTCAGCTGATACGCGACCCACTTGTCATAGGCGATGGGATAGAGGCGATGCTTGATGAACAGCGCCTGCAGGTACTCCTCGGCCGCATGCTGTAACCGCTTCCGAGCCTGGAAAAGGAGCGCACGCCTAGCGTACGGCTCAACATGGTCAAGGTTGTTGCAAGCATAGGCTAGCACCATGGCCTGCCTCTCGATGGCGGTGTTCTCGTCATAGTAGGGCAACCAAAGATGCCGCAGTATCTCGAATCGTCGCCCCTGCGTGTGCAGAGGGCTGCTCCATGCCAGCAGATTGCCAATGCGCACCTCATAGTCATCTGCGCCGCTGGTGTAGCCATGGTAGGGAACCGGGAACTCTCCCGTGAAGATATCGATATCGACAGCGGACCACGGAACGATGGCAGCCAGACCCGCGATCGCCTCATCGCTCTCAGCAAAGCTCTCAAAACGCCTCAGCTCTTGCTCCCAGAACCGCTCTTCCTGGGTGGGGGGCACAAGCAACGCCAAGTCGACGCAGGAGGACGGTACAGCGTGGTTCCTCGCGCAGGAGCAGGTGAGGAGCACAGCCTCGACGTTGGGCACCTTGGCCCAGTAGGCGAGGGCACTGGCCGCCGCCGCGGCGTGGTGCTGCGTCGGGTAGCCCGGTTCCAGGCCAAAGCGATCCAGATACCCGCTCAACGTGGGCCGTTCCTCGCCGCTTGGCGGCATCCCTCTATGGTCATGTCGGGACCCTCAAGGCTTGAAAGCTCGGCGCTCTTGGACGAGAACCATCCACGCCCGTCCCTCCCCAGCAGCTCATCTGCTGCATCTGGCCCACGAGACCCGGGCGCGTATTGGCAGGTTGCTGGAAGGTTTGCGATGGGATCGACCAGTTCCCACGCCCGCTCGATCTCGTCGGAACGTGCGAAAAGCGAGGCATCGCCTTGAAGCGCGTCCAGTAAGAGGCGTTCGTAGGCGTCGGGCAGGCTTCCTTCGCCTAGGAGCGAGCTGTACTGGAAGGCCATGCCAACGGTCTCTGAGCGCATGCCCGCGCCAGGCATCTTGGTCTGCAAGCAGAGCTGCATGCCTTCGTCGGGTTGGATGACGATGGACAAGCGATTGGGTTGGTGTTGCGGCGTATCCGCAAAGAGCGAGTGCGGCACCGGCTTGAACTGAAGGGTGATCTCGGTCGCCTTGGCGGCCAGGCGCTTCCCAGATCGCAGGTAGATGGGCACTCCTTGCCAACGCCAGTTGTCCATGAACAGCTTCAAGGCAAAGTAGGTTGGCGTGCTCGAGTTATCGGCGACCTCTTGCTCCTCGCGGTAGCCTTGGTACTGCCCAAGGACGAGGGTTTCTGGGTCCACAGGGCGGATGGCCTGCAGCACCTTGAGCTTCTCATCGCGGAGGGCCTTGGCATCATAGGCGACCGGAGGCTCCATGGCGGTTAGGCTGAGCAGCTGTAGGACGTGATTCTGAAGCATGTCACGGATAGCGCCGGCGCGCTCATAGTAGCCGGCCCGATGCCCGACGCCTTCCGTCTCGGCCATGGTGATCTGGACGTGGTCCACGTAGCGACGATTCCAGATGGGCTCAAAGATAGCGTTGGCAAACCGAAAGACCAGCAGGTTCTGGACCGTCTCCTTGCCGAGATAGTGGTCGATGCGATAGATGTCCCTTTCCGCAAAGGCATCGTGCAGCGTGTGGTTCAGGGTTCGCGCGCTAGCCAGGTCATGCCCGAAGGGCTTTTCCACGATGATGCGCTGCCAGCCTGCCGGGTCGTCTTGGAGCTTGGCCTCGGCGAGCCCGCGGACGACAGCAGGATACGCCTGTGGCGGTAGCGCGAGATAAAAGAGCCGGTTGGGCGGCATCTGGTGGCGGCGCTCGAGTTCCTCCAGATGCTTGCGCAGTCGCTCATAGGTGCCGGCCTCGCTATAATCCCCAGAGATATAGGAAAATCGGGACTGGAAATCGTCCCAGAGGTCGCAGATACGCGGCTCGAGGCGCGAGTAAGACTCGACCCCCTCATAGTAGTTGACCAGGAGCTCCACCAAGGGCAACTCGCTCCGGGCGACACCCACAACCTGGATCTGGTTGGCAAAGGACCTGAGCTCGCAGGCCAGGGCGTGCAACGCGGGCACTAGCTTGCGCCGAGCCAAGTCGCCGGAGGCACCAAAGATAACGATGGTTGCCTTGTCTTTCAGCTCTACGGGTGACATGACTTTTCCCCCTTGCTATGGACATCAGAACGTTATCTTAGTGGCTGGCTAGCGCAGGTGCAAATATCAATCCCGCGGGGCTGCAGCGAGCGTCGCTAGCTCGTCAATGGCTTGCGGAGTAGGGGGAGAGCATGCCGGCGGCTGTGTATCAGCGTAGAGTGCTTGAATGGTAGCCCCGTAGAGGTTGCGGGCGATGAGGTGCGTCACCGGTGCGACGTGCACGACGAAAGAAGCAACGACTGATTCCTGCAACTGCGACGCGATCTCGGCCCGCTCGCTGGCATCGAGGTCCACGGGCAACGCTACGACCTCGTGATACCCTTGGCGGCGCCAGAGCAGCAGACGTTCGTTGAGCGTCTGCTCATCGTCCAGATAGGCCAGCTCCACGTGCCAGGGTGCCCCCAAGCGTTCCTGAAGCCGGGCTTGCGTCTGCTCCTGAGCTATCGACAGTGGGAGTGGGCTGTGATTACGATAGGCGCGACGCAGTCGTTGGTATATCGCCGGCGCCTTGAGCCAGTGCCGAGACAACTCGGACGGCATGGCGCTCCGTGTCTGCAGGCGCGCCATGGCCGCTGGGCTGTAGCTGGGAGGTGGGCCCGGTGCCAGCAATACAGCCAATCGCTGGTCTGAAGAGGGTTCCGTATTGGTGGGTGGGGATAACGGCGTGGGTTCGGGAGGGCGAAGGATCTGCTTCGCGTGAGCGGCATAAGCCACCACTGCACCCATTCCGAATACAAACGTTGCCACCAAAGCTGCGGCGACGTTCTCCATGCCTAGCCAGAGAATGACCGCAACTCCCGCCAATGTGGCCAGGCCTACATGGAAGCGTGCTCTCCCGATAGCCTCTTCAGGGGCCGAGAGCCACGTGACCGAGCTCCAGCCAAGCGCTATGCTGGCTGTGAGCAGAGCCACACGGTTCCACATGTGCTGGTGCTACCCCGCGCTGCCAGACGACAGCAGGAAGGACATGAGCACGCACACTAGCCCAGCGACGACCATCCGGATACCTGAGCGGATAAAGTTGTCGCGACCGACCTTGGCCAGAAAGACGCCCAGGCCGAACAGCAGGGCCAAGGCAATGACTAGCGATGCGAGGTAGGCTTGCTGAATGGTGATGAGCGAGCCGGAGAGCATGAAGGGTATCAGGACGATTGATCCCGAGAGCAATGGCGAGAGACCGTCCACGGCCGTGATTACCCAGACGGCAAACCGCGAAGCCCTAGCCTGCTCGGTAAGCTGCAAGTTGCGCAGCATGGCATGCTCGAGCTCCTGAAGCTGATGGCGGCGCTCGGCGCGCTCGGATACATAGGCTCCCCAGCCTCCTGAGACGCCCATGGCCATACAGGTAGCGAGGCCAGTGGTGAGCACGATGCGAGGGTTGAGCAACCCAGCCACGTACGAGCCGATGATCACACCCACCATCGTGAGGATGCCATCGAACGAGTTGTTGGCGAAACAGCGACGTGCGATGGCATCGACCCCGGCCAACCGGCGATACTGTCCTAGCTTGTCCATTTGCATCGAAAAGATTGACATTTCAGTCGTATGCTCCCACGTGATCCAGATCCCAGTACAGGCGAAAACCCCATGCTTGGACGATGTGTCGCTAGCACGGCCAAGGGGTGGTGTGTAAACACACCCTGTGCTGGGGGAACTTGCGAGAGAGCATAGCTTGGGGACCACAGCGCATGATGCGCGCTGCCGACCAACGCCCCATGGGGCTACGTTGGTCGTCGGGGGTACTTGGAGGTTCGGACGATTCAGTCTCAAACATAGTAACTTTACCGCTCCTTGACACCATGACAATGATAGTATAGCACCTGGCGCGATGGACGGCAACTCAGTGGATCTGGCGTTCTGAGGGAGGCTTCAGGATGCCCGAACCAGCTACCAGGTCCAGCATCTCCATGGTGATGGCGTGTTGGCGAGCGCTGTGATAGACCTGCGTGAGCTCCTCGATCAGCTCCGATAGGTTGTCGCTGGCACGCTCCATGGCAAAATAGCGGCTGGCGTGTTCGGTCGCTACCGATTCCACGATCAAGTGGAAAAGCCGCACACGTGTCCATTCTTCTAGTGCGTACCGAGCTATGGCGACGGCGTCTCCCTCGATGATGGGAGATTGGTCGCTCTCGCCAGCTTCTGGCAGTTGTGACGGGGTGATGGGCAACCAGCGCGTGACCTCTGCCCGCGCAGCCATTCCCCCTCGGTAGGGCGCATAAACAAGATCGATGGCCTCCACCATGCCGCTGATCAGCAGTTTCTCTAGGGCCCCTGCCAATGCTCCGATGGCCCGATAGCTCACTACCCGCGTCACTGGCATGGGCTGCGCCAGAAAAAGGGGGGTACCTCGCGCGAGAAAGTGCTGCTCCGCTCGCGAACCCAGCGTGATCAGCAACGGTGAGGTGCCGCTTGGACGTTGTGCCAGATGCCTATCCGCTCTTTCGAGGATGATGTCATTGTAGGATCCACAGAGGCCTCGATCCGAGGCAATCACTACGAGAGCCGTCTTGGTGGCAGAGGTGCGGTCGGGCACGATGAACGGGAGTGGCCGAGAGGACTGCGTCAACCTGGGTAGCAGCGAAGCAAGCACAGCTCCCAGGTCCTCTGTATAGTCTTGCGTAGCTTGGAGACGGCTGCGAGCCTGGCGCCAGGCGCTCGCGGCGATCGTCCTGAGCGCCGAGATGATCGGCTCAACGCTCTGGATATTGCGCAGGTGCTCTTTGATGCGCTCCAGGTCTTCCATGCTAGACCGAACGATCCGAAAAGTCGCGGATGAGCTGCAGCATATCCTGTTCTAGTTCGGCAGTCAGCTCTTGCTCCTCGTCGATGCTGCGGATCACGGCTGGGTGTTCGCGCTGCGCGTACTCCCACAAGGACTCTTCAAAGCTCGCTACCTGTTCGGTGGGCAGATGGTCTAGAAAGCCACGATTGGCAGCAAAGAACGCCAGGACCTGCTGCGCTAGAGGCAATGGCTTGTGAGCCGGTTGTTTGAGCACCTCGCGCAGGCGCTCGCCGCGCACGATCTGTTCCTGAGTCGTGGGATCAATCTCGCTGCCAAACCGGGCAAAGTGCGCCACTTCCTCGTATTGGGCGAGGGCCAGCTTTACCTGGGAGCTCACGCGGCGCATGATGGGCGCTTGTGCCGCGCCTCCTACGCGCGAGACGGATTGCCCGGCGTCCACGGCGGGCTTGATGTCTTGGTTGAACAGATCTGGGTCCAGGTAGATCTGCCCGTCGGTGATAGAGATGAGGTTGGTGGGAATGTAGGCCTGGATGTTCCCTCGACGCGTCTCGATGATGGGGAGCGCCGTGATGCTGCCTCCGCCGATCCTGTCGTTCAGGCGCGCGGCACGTTCGAGCAAGCGGGCGTGCAGGTAAAAGATGTCGCCGGGATAGGCTTCGCGGCCGGGAGGGCGGCGCAGGAGCAGCGATAGCTCTCGGTAAGCATCGGCGTGTTTGGTAAGATCGTCGTACACGATGAGGACGTCTCGGCCATGATCGAGGAACCCCTCGGCGATGGTGCATCCGGCATAGGGCGCCAGGTAGAGCAGGGCTGGCGGATCATCGGGCGCCGCCATGACCATGATGGTGTGCCCAAGGGCGCCTTCTTCCTCCAAGGTGCGTAGCACTTGAAGGGCTGACGAGCGACGTTGGCCAATGCTGACGTACACGCAGACAACGTCCGAATCCCTTTGGCTGATGATGGTGTCCAAGGCGATGGTGGTCTTGCCGGTCTGGCGATCGCCCACAATGAGCTCGCGCTGCCCACGGCCGATGGGCACAATGGCGTCGATGGCCTTCAGGCCTGTATGCAGAGGTTCCTCCACGGGTTGGCGCTCGACGACGCCAGGGGCCTCGCGCTCCACAAAGCGTGCTTCGTCCGTATAGAGCGCGCCCTTGCCGTCGACTGGCTCGCCCAACGGGTTGACGGCTCGGCCCAGGAGAGCCTCGCCGACGGGGACCTGGATCCGCTCGCCGGTGGGCCAAACGGGATCGCCACCCTGGATGCCTTCGTCTGACCCAAGCAGGATGCAGTCGATCCAATTGGTCTCCAGGTTCATCACCAGGCCCATGACGCCATTGGGGAATCTGAGGAGCTCGTCCGTTGCGACTTGGGGCAACCCCCAAACGGATGCCACGCCGTCTCCAACTTGGCGTACGGTGCCGACATCGCGTACCGAAAGCCCCGAACGCGCCCCTCGCGTCTCGGTGACGACCGAGTTGAGCATGGTGCGCAGGGATTCCTTTGGTCGGTGTACGTAGCGTTGGGTGATCTGCAAAGAGCGACCACGGCCTTTGGCCGAGCTCCTGCTTGGCTCACCGCGGCTCTCTGTGACCGATAGGGATGTATCGGTCTTTTTGCCGTGCTTTGCTACTGAGTCGAGCATCTCTTGGAATGCGACCTCCGGACGGAAGCTCAGGAGTCCTGTGTACGTCGGACGCAGCCGTTCGCCACTCGAGGAGGATGTCTGCGTTGAACGAACGCCCTCCTCGACGGGTACACTATCCGTTTGCGGCGCTCCCTGCGACTTGCGTCGCCGGTCGTCCTGCATCGTGCGTGCCCTTGTCTCCTAGGCGCTCCATCAAGTCTCCCCGCACCCGATCGCGGATCCGGTCAAGCTGGCTGAGGATGGTGTTGTCGATCAGCTTGTCGGCCAGCCGGACCTGGATGCCGGCGATCAGTTCGGGCTGTACACGTACATGTAGTTCCACGCGACGGTCAATGAGGGAGGAAAGCGTGTCCGTGATGGTTTTGGTCTGCTCTGGTGTAAGCGGCACGGGCGTGGCCACGAATGCGGTAGGCACCCGGTTGGCCATGACTCGCCGGTAGGCTTCTACGTCCCCCTGCGCCATCTGGTAAATGCTGGCGCAAAAGTTGGTGACCAGGTCGTCGTGGGTCCGACGGGTGGTCACGGACTGGACCACATTGCCGGACAAAGCAATGATCGTATCGAGCATTTCGTCATAGTGCTGCGCGACGATCTCGCCGCGTTGTCGCTCGAGGTCCTCCCGCATCTGCACGGTAAGATCGTCCAAGCGGTGACGAGCTTCCTCCAGAATCTGAGCCGCTTTGCGATCAGCTTCGGCCTGCGCGTTCTGGATGGTCTCTTCCACCTCCCGATCCATGGCGCGTACGCGCTCCTGCCACGACTCGCGCAACTGGGCGGCCTCGGCCTCTTGCTCGCGAGCGTTGTCCAGCTTGTCGGCGATGGCAGCATCGCGTTCCTTCAGCTTGAGCCTGATGGGTCGGAATATCAGATAGTTGAGTCCGACCAGGATGATGACAAAGTTCAGGACTTGGAAGATGAGCGTTGCCAGGTCCAGTTCCAGCATCGCTGCCTCCCTAGAGGCCAAAGACGTTGGCAAACGGGTTCGCAAAGAGCAGGATGAGGCAGATCAATAGCACATAGATGGCTGTGGACTCGAGGATGGCCAGGACGACGAACAGAAGGCCCCGGATCTGGTCCGCGACGCTGGGTTGCCGCGCCATGTCATCGAAGGCCTTGGCGACGGCGCGGCCCTCCATCAGGGCGGCGGTGATGGTGCCCAGCACGATGCTGACGCCTACTACGATTGTGGTCACGATCGAGAACTGCAAAAGCTGCTCTGATTGCATGGCGATTCTCGCTCCTTTCCAAGTGGCTAGATCCCTGTGCCCTGCACGAGCAAGACCAAAAGCTATGAACGCGATTGAACGCCTGTAGCGTTGACGATGAACACCAAGGTAAGCACGGCAAAGACCAGGCCTTGGATCACACTGGTGATCATGGTCAAGGCATTAAAGAGAATAGGCGCAATAGGCGGCACGAGCGAAAAGACGACGGCGACAATCAGTTCTCCTGACATGATGTTGCCAAAAAGGCGCAAGGTCATGGATAGCATCCGGCTGATTTCGCTGATAAGGTTCAGTGGATTCAAGAACTGGCGTAGATAGACGAGCGCCCCTCGTTCTTTGATACCAAAGTACCAGACGGCTCCCAAGGAGACGACGGACAATGCGGCGCTAACGTTAATGTCGCGCGTGGGCGCTTGGAGCATGGGCACCATGCCAAGGAGGTTGGCGATGACGATGTAGGCCAGCATGGTGGCGATGAGGGGGATAATCTCTGGGAGGGAGCGTCCTCCCATGTCGCGAACTAGAGTAGTGACATAGTCGTAGAAATACTCGATGGCTAGTTGCCAAGTTTCTGGTTCCCAAGTTCGCAAGCGTTTGTGGGCCCATGCTGCTCCGGCCAGGAGGATCACGGTAATGATCCAGGAGTGGATGATGGAATCGCGCACGGGGAGGCCAAAGATCAGGAACTCGGTTTTTGGAAAGACATTGCTGATGCCACCCACTATCTTATCCCCGCCTGAGGGCGTTGCCGAGCGCTCTCGTGCGCCGCAATGCCCAACTAACCAGCAACGATCGGCTCACTAGATACCCCAGAAGCCACCCAATCACCCCCAGCGCGCCCTGGCGGATGGCTCCGTACAGGACGGCTGCTTGGAGCCCGAGCCTAAGCGGCAATGTGCGCGTGAGGAGCCGCCTCGCCTCATCGGACGAGTCCGGAAACCGACGCATGGTAGCCACGATGGCTAGCGCGTTCACCGCTGCCATGATTGCCCCGGCGACGAGCCAGAGGGCTAGGGTGCTTGGACTCATCCTTGCAGCTCGGCCAGCTCTTGCTCTGTCAGGCGCTCTTCCAGCGCCGCCTCGAGTGCGGCTGCCAAGTTGGCGCCTGCGCCTTTGTCCTCGGGCAGCTCCTCTCCTGCCGTCACCGTCAAGAGTGAGCAGCGTTCCCCAGCAACGCGCAGAACGCCTCCCGCGATCTCGCGCTCTTGGATGCCATCGCCCGTATGGTAGGTAGCCGTGCCATGTCCCAGCGCGCCTAGCAGGGGAGCGTGCCCGGGCCAGACGCCCAGCAGCCCATCTTCGAGTGGCGCTTGCACCCACTGCACCGGCCCTCGAAAGAGCACCCGATCTGGCGTGAGGATCACCAACTGCAGTCGCTCTGGAGCCTTGATTTCGTCACTCATTTGTGCTCGAGTTCCTCGGCCTTTTCCAAGGCTTCGTCTATGGCGCCGATCATGTAGAGGGCTTGCTCAGGGACCTCGTCGAGATCGCCGCTCAGGATGGCCTCAAAGCCGTCTAGGGTCTCGTCGATGCTGACATAGCGACCCTCGAGCCCCGTGTATTGCTCTGTGGAGAAAAACGGTTGCGTCAGAAAGCGCTGAAGCCGCCTGGCGCGACGCACGACGGTCTGGTCCTCCTCGGATAGCTCGTCGGTGCCGAGGATGGAGATGATGTCCTGCAGTGCCTCGTACTTGGCTAGGACCGCTTTGACCTCGATGGCGATACGCACGTGGCGATCGCCGACGTAGCGTGCCTCGAGCATCTTGGATGAGGAAGCCAGCGGGTCCACCGCCGGGTAGAACCCCTGGCTGGACAGCTTGCGCGTCAGCACCGTAATGGCGTCCAAATGGGCAAAGGCCGCCACGACGCCGGGATCGGTAATGTCATCGGCCGGGACATAGATGGCTTGCACCGAGGTGATAGCTCCACTGGTCGTGCTGGTGATGCGCTCTTGGAGCTCGCCCATTTCGGTGGCCAGGGTGGGTTGGTATCCCACTGCGCTAGGCACGCGACCCAGCAAGGCCGAGATCTCGGCGCCTGCCTGCACATAGCGATAGACGTTGTCGATGAAGAGAAGGACGTCGCGGCCGCTGTCATCGCGGAAATACTGCGACATGGTCAGAGCCGTGAGCGGCACACGGAGGCGGGCACCGGGCGGCTCGTTCATCTGGCCAAACACCAGCACGCTATCGTCCAGCACGCCAGAGCGGCGCATGCTCAGCCAGAGGTCGTTGCCCTCACGGGTGCGTTCACCTACTCCTGCAAAGATGGCGAGCGCGTCGCGTCGCCGGGTGCTGTGTCGGATCAGCTCGATCACCAGCATCGTCTTGCCGACGCCCGCTCCGCCAAAGAGGCCGATCTTGGTTCCCTGGCCATATGGCGTCAAGAGGTCGATGACCTTCAGCCCCGTCTCGAGGATCTCGCTGGTGAGCCGTTGCTCCTTTAGCTCGGGCGCGGTCAGGTGAATGGGCCGCTTTTCGGTGTAGGACACCTCACCTTGACGATCGATGGGTTCTCCTAGCACGTTGAACATGCGTCCCAAGGTGCCATCGCCCACGGGGACCTGGATCGGATGCTCTGTGTCGGTCACCGTCATGTTACGGTGCAGACCGGAGGTGGTCGACATGGCGATGCACCGCACAGTCTGTGGATCGATATGCTCCTGCACCTCCAGAACGAGTGGCGGCTGTTGAGGGCGCTCGATCACAAGAGCGCTGTTGATGGCAGGAAGATCGCCGGGCGCAAAGCGAGCGTCAACCACAACGCCCATCACGCGAGCAACGCGTCCGACCCTCACAAGTGCCATTCTCCTTGATGGTGCCTATCGATTGTGGGGGGCCACCAAATGCCCCCAGACACACTTTGATGATACTCGGGTTAGAGAGGTGAGGCAAACGCTTCGGCCTGGGCACGCGTTTCGAGAACACGGCCGTCGTCCTTGAGGTGCACCCGGAAGCCCTCCTCCTCTTCTAGCGGCACGATGCGCGCATGCGCTTCATCGCTTCCGCGATGCCGATGGCTAGATCGTGCTTGGTGGTGAGGGCCTTGCCGCTACGCAGTAGCCGCCCAGAAGCATAGTCCACCAACGCTGCGTCGGTATAGGTGCCACCTGTGTCGATGCCTAGTGCAAGCGTCATCCTGTTGCGTTTCCACTCCTATCGGTGGCGAGACTCGCGCGTGAGGCTGGCCCTCACGGCGCCCCGAGGCCTCGCCCGACTATTCCTTCTGAGCTCGCGCGATGCGTCGGCAGTACGTGACATAGTTCATGGCAAACTCGTCTCTACCAAGCAGCAGGTCGGCCGCCATGATCGTCTTGCAGGCATGGGTTGGGTTCACGATAGGGGCGTTGACGCCCATGGCAACGGCCATGGACAGGAACACAGCGTTGACGTTCTCTCGGTCTGGCAAGCCGAACGAGACGTTGCTGGCACCGAGGGTCATGTTCACGCCAAGTTGATCGCGAACGCCCTGGATAGCTTCCAGTGTCGTCTTGGCTGCGGTCTGGTCCGCAGAGACGGTCAGCACCAAGCAGTCGATGAGGACATCCTCTCGGGGAATGCCCAACGCCTCAGCGCGGCCCACGATCTTGGTGGCTACAGCCACGCGCTCCTCGGCCGTTTTGGGAATGCCCGAGTCGTCCATAGTCAGGCCGATGACCGCTGCCCCGTACTCTTTTGCCAGCGGTAGCACCCGCTGGAGGGAGGCCTCCTCGCCGTTCACCGAGTTGATGAGGGGCTTGCCTTCGTAGACATCCAGGGCGGCCTTGAGTGCAGCGGCATTTGGGGAGTCGATGCACAGTGGTACATCGGTGACTTCCTGCACGGCCTTGACGGCCATGGGCAGCAGGGCCACCTCGTCAACACCGGCGGCGCCGACATTCACGTCTAGGATGTGGGCGCCATTTGCCACCTGCTGCTCGGCCAATGCGCGGACGCGGCTCATGTCGCCTTCGGCCAGTGAGGCTGCTAGGCGCTTTTTCCCGGTTGGGTTGATTCTCTCTCCGATGATGACGATAGGACGGTCTGGGGCGATGGTAACCTCTTTGCTCGCGCTGCGGACGGTGGTCTGCATGGTGTGTGTTCCTCTCTGTATGCTTTCCCATCGAAGCGAGTGCCAACTGGAGATCGTGGTTGGGTTTCCCACGACTATTCCCATACGCGGGTCGGCCGGCGCCGGCGCGATCCGATTACACGACGATCCTCTAGCAGCTCCCGAGCTGCTTGCTCCCCGCTGGTACCGTCGGTCATGGCCTGGCGTTGCACGTCGATCAGCGTCTGGCAATTAAGGACCGCGGCGAGCTCCTTGAGCGTGCGCTCCAGATCCGGGTGCCGCTGGAGTGTCGTGCTGGATAGGGCTACGGCGAGATACGAACGTTGGAAGAAGCCTCGGTCATCGTCGAGCAGCCGGAGGTCCATGGTTGCCAAAGCGGGGTTGGTGTTGAGCGCATAGGCGATGTCACTCGTGCCACGCGAAACCCGCCCTAGACAACCTTCGTAGCTGTCCTCCACAACGTTCTTGCTAGGCAGCTCGATGCTATAGTAGTGGGCCATGGCACCCAGTCCGCCTGGTTGGTCATAGCCGTTGCTAGGGAGACAGAGAACTAGGTCTGGATCTACTTGCTGCAGGTGGTTTGCCAGATCAGAAATGCTCTGCACGTCCTCCAGGGCCATATTGGACGCGCGAACGGCCAGGCTGCCAGCTTGGACGCAGGGCGCCGCGCTGATCCACATGATCCCGTCGGTCGCATCTTCCGCGCTCACCTGCTTGTGGAGTTCCTCGGCGCCGCCAGACGCCGCGTCATGCTTGAGGGCCTGACGCCAGACTTTCCACTCGTAGGCCCAGAGCAAGTCGGACTCTGCTCGCGCCACGGCGTTGTGAGCGGCTCGCAGGCTATCGAAAGATTGCTGCTTTACGGCATAGCCGCGATCCTCCAGGATCAGCCTCGTGAGCTCGCCCAGAGTCTCCTGTTCGCTACCTGGATACATGGCCAGCCTGATGGTTCCAAGGGGCTCTTGGGAGGCGCAAGCAGCAGTCAAGGCCGAGGCGCACAGGACCAGGAGGGCTAGGGCAATCTTCCGCATAGGCTTTCGCTCAGGCCGTTTCCAGCAAGTATCGCGTCGCCACAACGTGGTCCTCAAGCACGACACTTCCGCTGCTCAGGTCGCATAGCGCCGATGATAGGGATGCCACGCGAGCCTTGGGCACGGCAAGCTTCACGCGGACCTCTCTGGCAAAGGCTTCGTCGAGTATGCGCGAGCCGTGGCGCTCGAGCTCGTGGCGTAGCGGGCCATACAAGGAATAGGGAACGCGGATCTCTGCGATGATGTGCAGCACCTTGGTCGCCAACGGAGCATGGTCGATGGCCGCACGTGCAGCTCCTCCGTAGGCTCGGACAAGACCTCCGGTTCCAAGTTTCACTCCGCCAAAGTAGCGCGTGCCGACCACGACCGCTTCGTAGAGATCGGCACCGGCCAGCATCGACAGCATGGGCCTTCCGGCTGTGCCTCCGGGCTCGCCATCGTCGCTAAAGGCGATGATGGGTTGAGGGGTACTGGGGATGCGGTACGCCCAAGCGTTGTGGGTGGCATCTGCGTAACGCTGGCGCATCTCGTTCAAAAACGCCTCCGCAGCATCGGCATCTCTAGCTGACGCCAGTGTGCCGATGAACCGAGAGCCCTTGATGACAAGCTCGGCCTGGCTTGTACCTCGTGGTACGCGATAGCGCTCTGTCAACACGTTCTGCCTCCTGGGTCGAAACTCGCAGACTATTGTAGAAACCGCATCTGGGGGTGTCAATCGGGGTTGTTGGAGATGCGAAGCTTTGCGCTATACTCTGGGAAGAGCGCTCTGATCGTAAGGATGCAGGCATGACGAGAGTCAAAGTGATTGTGAACCCGTTGGCGGGGCGCGGCCATGCCGCGCAAGTGGCGCCAGAGATCGAGCGAGAGCTGGAGAGACTGGGCGTCCCTTTCGATCTCGTCCAGACGCGGTACGCCGGTGAGGCCATCGACCTGGCTCGCCGGGCCGCTGATGACGGCTATCCTGTGGTGATGGCCGTCGGCGGCGACGGCACTACCCATGAGGTGGTGAATGGGCTACTGCGTGATGGCGCTATGGGGCCAGAGACGGTCTTGGCCTGTATGCCTGCTGGTTCCGGCAACGATTTCGCGCTGATGAATGGGGCCGTCGCCGATGTGAACGCGGGGTGCAGGCAGCTCGTGGATGGCCACGAGCGCTCCATCGACGTGGGACGCCTGACGGTGGACGGCAAGTTCACGCGCTACTTTGACAACGTGGTGGGTATCGGATTCGATGCTCTGGTGGCGCGCGAGACGTATCACGTGAAGCACTTGCGCGGGGCAGCGCTATACCTACCCGTGGTGCTCAAGACGACTTTCCTGACCATGCGTCCCCCCTGGGTTCGCATTGCGTACGATGACCGCGTCATCGAGACGCGTTCGCTGATGACGGTGGTAGCGAATGGCCCCCGTGAGGGTGGAACGTTCCTCGTGGCGCCCCAAGCCAAGACCGACGATGGCTGGCTGGATCTGATCATCGCGGACGACGTGCCCCGGCTCAAGGTGTTGAGCATGATTCCGCACTTTATCAGGGGCACGCACCTGAGCCGGGATTGCGTGCGCTCGGCGGTGGCCAAGCGTGTGGTGATCACCTCGGACGATCCGCTCTACGTCCACGTGGACGGGGAGGTCCTGTGGGATCCTGCGCACAAAATCGAGGTCGAAGTCTTTCCGGCCGCTCTACGCATGCTTGCAGCCCAAAATGGGGTGGGGCCACGGGATAGCTAGGCGCTGGAAGATCCTGCGGTCTCGTTATGCTTCTCCGCATAGTAGGCGCATAGGTCCGCTATCGGGCATACGTCGCACTCGGGATTCTGCGCATGGCAGATGGTGCGCCCGTGACGGATCACGTTCAGGTGGAAGGGGTAATATGCCTCTTGCGGCAGGAGATCCTCAAGGAGAAGATGCGCCTTGGCGGCGCTGGTGCCGTTCGGCAGTAGCCCCACGCGCATGGTCACGCGGTGAACGTGGGTATCGACAGGGAGTGCCGGCTTTTGCAGGGAGAAGAGCAGGACGCAGGCGGCCGTCTTGGGCCCCACGCCAGGTAGCTCTTCCAGATAGCGACGGGCTTCCTCCGTCTCTAGATCCTCGAGAAACGCGAGCGACAGTTCCCCTCGCTCCTTGTGCAGATCGTCCAGGATGCGCTTGATCCGTGGCGCCTTGACGTTGGCTAGCCCTCCTACCCGGATGGCGTCGGCTACAGCCTCCGTCGGGGCAAGACGAACCTGCTCCCAGTCGCCAAAGGTCTGGCGCAACTCGGCGTAGGCGCGCGCCGTGTTCGTGTCGGACGTGTTCTGCGAGAGAATGGTGACCACAAGCTCGCTAAGAGGGTCACGTTGGACCTTGGGCTCTGGCACGCCATAGTGCGCTAGAAGCGCCTCATGCATACGCTGAGCTAGGGTCTTGGACGACGGGTTGGCCAACTCTTGCCTCTCGATCCCCTTGGGAGATAGCTGTAGCAAGAGCCCCAGCCCAACGGCGGGGTTCTTGCGTGCTCGGACGGCTAGGCTTCGGCCTGCTTAGCCTGGACGGCCGCGTTGAGATCTTGCACCAGTGCATCCACATCGATGCCATGGGCCACGGCGCCCTGTTCTAGGTTCTCAAAGCGGGCCGCGGGGCAGCCAAAGCACATCAGTCCGTGCCGCAGGAACACTTCCGCTGTGTACGGATGGTTCCGTACGATCTCGGTGATGCTCATATCTTTGTTTATCTTCATGACCTGATTCCTCCAAAGGTCGGGGACCGCTAGGGCCCGATGGCCGGCGAAATCCGATGTCCCAGATATTATAGCTGGCAAGTCAACAATTGGCAAACAAGCCACTATCGGCGTTGGCAACTTGCCCAGAGAGCCGTAGGGGTATAAGATTGCGCCTTGGGGGCTGGCATGCCGAGCAGAGGCGATCCCATCCTACATGGTCATCCCAGTTACGTGTGGCGTGAGGGTCAATCGCGTCGTCTGGCGCTGATAGAGGCGTATGTCTCGCTGGACGGCGCCAGGGTGCTTGATGCCGGGAGCGGACTGGGGCTCTATGTGGATCACATGCGCCAGGCCGGCGCCGAGGTATATGGAGTCGATTTGGATCCGGCCAAGGCTGCTGCCGTTCCGGGATGCCTTGGCGCTTCGGTGACGGCTTTGCCCTTTGAGGATGCTGCGTTCGATATAGTGCTATCGCATGAGGTTATCGAGCATGTGGATAGCGACGTGCAAGCCGTGCGCGAAGCCTATCGAGTGCTCCGGCCGGGCGGACGCATGGTGGTGTTCTGTCCCAATCGCTGGTACCCTTTCGAGACGCATGGAGCCTTTTGGCGGGGGCAGTATCACTTTGGGAATATCCCACTCGTGAACTATTTGCCGGACGCGTTGCGTCGGCGATTCTGTCCGCATGTGCGCGCCTACACTCGCCGGGGCCTTTGTGCGTTGTTTGCCGAGCTTGACGGGGATATCGTGGAGCATCGCTGCATCTATGCGGGATACGACGCGCTAATGGAACGCCGGCCCCGGCTCGCCCGATGGTTGCGCCGGATCACCTATCCCCTGGAAAAGACGCCCCTGCAGTGGCTTGGCTTGTCACATCTGCTCGTGTTCCAGAAAGCGCCCTAGCAAAGAGAGTGAGGCAATGCGCGTCAAGTTTCAGCCCAATGGATCGGCAGCTGACGTCCCTCTTGGGACGGTTCTGATGTCGGCCGCCCACGAAGCGGGAGTTGCGATCGAGTCACCGTGTGGTGCGCATGGCGCTTGTGGCAAGTGCCGCGTACTGGTCGACGGGGACGCGGGTCCTCTCACCAAAGCGGAAGCGTACTGGCTGACGCCAGAGGAGATCGCTGAAGGGTACAGACTGGCCTGCCAGTCTGTGGTGAACGGCGATCTTGTCGTGCGCATTCCAGAGAGCTCGCAGGTTTACAATGTGAGCATTCTCTCGCAGGGGCTGATGCGTGAGGTATCGTTAGAGCCGTGGATTGAGCGCGTGTGGCTTACCGTCCCTCCTGCGACGCTGGAACACCAGATCAGCGATCTGGCAGCGCTAAAGCGGGCATGGCAGCGAGAGGGCCATGGGGAGCTGGATGCCACCATCACGCTGATGCGGCACCTGCCGGCTGCCTTGCGAGCAGAGGATGGCTTTATCAGTGTGGTCGTGGCCGATGGCAAGGCTATTGACGTCTTGCCGGGCAGCGATCCTTCTCCTGTGCTGGGTTTGGCGTTCGATATCGGCACGACAACCATCGTTGGGTACCTGATGGACCTCGCGACGGGCCACGAGCTGGCTGTGTCGTCCACCCTCAACCCCCAGACCCAGTTTGGGGACGATGTGGTCTCGCGCATTGCGCACATTACAGCCGCGCCGGATGGTTTGAAGGAGTTGCAGGACAAGGTGATCGGCGCCATCAACCGCATCGCTGAGGAGACCTGCCAGCAGGCCGGCGTCTCGACCGCCAACATCTATGGGTTGAGCATCGTTGGCAACACGACCATGCAGCACTTGCTGCTGGGCGTGGATCCATCGGCGCTGGCAAGATCGCCCTATGTCCCCGTCGTCACAGATCCGGTCTGCCTGGAGGCGAATCGGCTGGGCATCAGGGTCCACCCGGAAGCGCACGTGTGGGCCATCTCTAGCATCGCTGGCTGGGTTGGCGCTGATACGGTGGGGGTGATCCTTGCGACTGGGCAGCATAAGGCTGATGAGATCAGCTTGGCGATTGACATCGGCACCAATGGTGAGATGACGCTAGGATCGCGTGAGCGACTGGTTGCGTGCTCAACGGCGGCTGGCCCGGCATTCGAGGGGGCCCATCTGAGCTGCGGTATGCGGGCCGCTGCTGGGGCCATCGACCAGGTGTCTATCGACGGGCGTGTCCGCTGGCGGACCATCGGCAACGCGCCGCCGCGGGGAATCTGCGGTTCGGGACTGGTGGACTTGGTTGCCGAGATGCTCGATTCAGGCATTCTGCGCGATTCGGGCATGATGCGCAAGATAGAGGATCTAGAGGAACTGGGGCAGTCCTATCTTGCCCAACGGGTACGGCAGGACGGTCGCCATCGGGCGTTCGACCTAGTTCTCGCAGAGGAGGGTGCCGATGGAAGGCCCGTGCGTGTGACCCAGCGCGATGTTCGCGAGCTCCAGCTTGCCAAGGGGGCCATACGCGCCGGCATCGAGATCCTGCTGCAGGAGCTTGGCATTACGTACGAGGACGTGGCGCGGGTCTATCTGGCCGGCGCGTTCGGCAACTATATCCGGCCCGAGAGCGCGCTGCGAATCGGATTGATGCCGGTCTTCCCGAACGCTGAGATCATGCCCGTGGGCAACGCGGCGGGCTCCGGGGCCAAGTTGGCACTGCTGTCACGGTCCGCGCGTGAAGAGACGATCGAGATCGTCGATCTGGTCGAGTACTTGGAGCTCTCCGTGTTGCCCGAGTTCCAAGAGCACTTTGCAGCGGCCATGATCTTCTAGCCTGTAGGCTTTGACGGTGGTGCGCGCATACCCTATACTAGGGGATGGTTGTATTTGCGCAAGATCCTCGGCTGCCAGCAGGTGTCATGTGCCATGCATAGACATAGGCGCCGGCGGGGCTAGAGGGGAACAACACACACGAAAGGGGAGCCACAGATGACGGTCAAAGTAGGGATCAATGGGTTCGGTCGCATCGGTCGGCAGACATTCAAGGCGATGGTCTCCGAATACTGGGATGACATCGAGGTTGTGGGCATCAACGACCTGTTCCCGCCGAGCGATTTCGCCCGCTTGCTCACGTATGACTCGGTCTATGGCAGGTTCGACGGTGATGTTGAGGTCGTGGATGGCGGTCTCTCGGTGAATGGTCGCGTGACCAAGTTCTTCTCCGAGCGGAATCCCGCCGACATTCCTTGGGGCGACATCGGAGCAGACATCGTCGTCGAGTCGACGGGTGTCTTCCGTGATCGCGACAAGGCCGCGGGTCACCTCGATGGTGGTGCCAAGAAGGTCATCATCTCGGCTCCCGCCAAGGGTGAGGATATCACCATCGTCCTTGGTGTGAACGAGGACCGATACGATCCCGCCAAGCATGACGTGATCTCGAATGCGTCCTGCACGACCAACTGCTTGGCGCCGGCAGCCAAGGTCGTCAATGACAAATGGAGCATCGTCAAGGGCCTCATGACCACGATTCACTCGTACACGTCCGACCAGCGGTTGGTCGATCTTCCGCACAAGGACCCACGTCGGGCTCGTGCGGCCGCGCTCAATATCATCCCGACGACCACAGGTGCGGCGAAGGCTGTGGCTTTGGTGATCCCCTCGCTTGAGGGCAAGTTCGACGGCATGGCGCTGCGCGTGCCTACGCCTACCGTCTCGATTGTTGACTTTGTAGCTACCGTTGAAAAGCCCTGCACCACCGAAGAGCTGATCGAGGCCTTTGTGGAGGCAGAGCAAGGCCCGTTGGCCGGGATTCTCGGCGTCAGCAAGGAGCCCTTGGTTTCCATGGATTTCAAGGGGGATACGCGCTCGTCCATCATCGACGCCGATTCCTGCATGGCGCTCGACGGCGATATGGTCAAGGTCATAGCCTGGTACGACAACGAGTGGGGCTACTCGATGCGCATCGCCGACCTCGTCGTGTACATGGCCGAGAAGGGTTTCTAGCCTACGACGCTCGCGCACAGGAATGTAAGCCGGGTGGTATTCGAGATGCCACCCGGCTTTTTTGCTGTCGTGAGCTGATCGAACGCTATGCTCGTAGGCGCTGGGCCAGCATGGCTAGCTTGTAGATGGGGCGACTCAGCACGTCCACGTAGGCGCCAACGTAACGTACCACGCGCCCGCCGAAACCGGCCTTGAACCGGCCCACTCCTGAAAGCTCAACTTGCTTTCCCTCTTTTTCCGGTTCGGCATCAGGGATGCCCCATAGGTCGTAGGTCGTGCAGCCGAGGCTCTTGGCCCAGAGCATGGCGCGCCATTGGAGCTGGTGATTTGGCATCAACTCGCGGTGTTCGTTGGAAGAGGCTCCATACATGTACCAGGCTTGGCCATTGAAGGCAAAGGGCATCAGAGCGGCCAACGCTCTGCCTTCGTAGGTAGCCACAAAGAGTGCTGTTCGCGTCTGTGGAAGGAACAGCTCTAGCGCCGTTCGGTAATAGTCCTTGGTGTGAATCCCGAACTCGTCGCGTTGCCCAGTGATGCGCATCAGCTCAAAGAAGGTATCGATGCCTCCAACGCCGACCTGCTTCACCTCGACCCCTCGTCGCATCGAGAGGCGGATATTGTAGCGCCATTTCGGCTTCATGGCTGCGAGCAGGTCCTCCTCGCTGGGTGCTAGATCGACGACGATGGTGCGGCGCGGTTGGACGGTGAGGTGGGTTGGCTCAAGGCCGCGCGATGTCAGCCAGGCCCGCTTGTCCGTCTCTTGATCGTACCACTCGGGCTCGCAGATAACCCACGCGCTGCGGTGCGCACGTGCTTGGGTACGAAGCGCTTCCCATAACGCGTTCGACACTGCCGGATCATCCTCGAGAAGCACCGGGCCCTTGGGAATGTACGCAACGCTGAATGGTCCCAGGCGGCGGTACAGCGTTTGAGCCCCTGCTACGGGAGAGCCATCTTGCACGATGGCGGTACGTATCGCCCTCCAGCCGAAAGCGCTCTTGAGGTCGCCCCAGGCCCAGGTCTGTAGCAGATGCCCCCTGGGGTCCTGTGCGACCATGGCATCCCATGACAGAGCCGTTAGGCCATCGTCCACGCTAGATTGCAGAACGCGCAAGGGGAGCCTCCTCCAACGAGCCGAGGGTATCGATCAAGTCCTGAGAATATTATACCACAGGCAGAGGGTAGGGCGGCGTTGGCCGGGCCAGGCTACGATCTTGGCAAGCGCAGATAGAACGCTGCCCCGCCGTCTGGGGGGCTTTCTGCCCAAAGGCGAGCATCTATCAGCTCGGCCATCTCGCGGGCGATGGCCAGGCCAAGGCCGATGCCTCCATGACGCCTTCGCAGCGACTGTTCCACCTGGTAGAATCGATCAAAGATGCGCTCGAGCTGGTTCTCAGGGATGCCGACGCCCGAGTCACGCACGCACAACGTGACGGTATCGGTGTCCTGGGCCGCGCTGATGTGGATCCGGCCTTTTGGCGGGGTGAACTTGATGGCATTGGAGACCACATTGCCGAGGATCAGCGAGACAACCTGCTCGTCTGCATGGGCAGTTGCCGTATTTGGTGGGATATCCAGCGTGACCTGATGGGCTTTTTGGTGAATCATGGGCCGCATCTCATCCACTACGCGGCCAACCACCTCTCCCAGTGCTACGTTGCTGAGCTCTACCTGCTGCTGCCCGGTATCGATGCGGCGCAAGCTGACCATCTCATCGATCACGGACTTGAGCTGCATGGCAGCCAAGACGACCTGGCCCAGATGCTCTTGAACGGTGCCGGTGGCCTCGTCTTCCAATAGCGTCGCATAGGCCAGGATAACCGCCAGGGGCGTGCGCAGCTCGTGCGCTGCGATACTGATGAACTCGCTCTTGAGATGATCGATCTCTGCGAGGCGGTCGTAGGCGTCGCGGATCTGCTGCAGGAGGCGCGTGTTCTCCAGCGCAATGGCGACCTGACTCCCTAGCACTGCCAGAAACTCGATCTCATCTTGGGTGAAGCAAGGCTCGTCTGGTTGACGCGCTACGGAGACAAACCCTACCACGCGATCATGCAGGACCAGTGGTTGCACAAGGGTTGGTCCGGCATCACAGCTGGCTACCAGGCGTCGCCATTGTGAGGGTCTGTCGGCATCGAGCACCACCGGATCTCGCCTCTCTAGCATATCCGAGCTTGCAGGCGTGTCGCCCAGTGCCTCACGCGCTTGGGCCTGGCTGCAGCCAATGACTGCACTCAGCGCCAAGCGCGCATGATTCTCAAGGCGCACCAGCGTGGCCATAGAAGCTGCCACCTCTTCACAGGCAATCTCCAGCGTGCGTAGCGACAGTGCGTGGGCATCCTGGACGTTGGTGGCGGCTTGGCCGAGGTCAAAGAGAGGGATGAAGGCCTTGAGGCGGGCATTCTGTGTCTCCAGCCTCCGACGCGACAAGGTCCTTTCTACAGCCGCCACGAGGTCGCGCGGGCTAAAGGGCTTGAGGAGGAACTCATATGCCCCGAGCTTGAGCGCCTCGATGGCGCTTTCCATGCTGCCATAGCCTGTCATCACGATGGCCATGAGCTCGGGCCGAACCTCCCGCATGCGCCGGTATGCCTCCAAGCCGGTCACACGTGGCATACGCAGGTCGGTAATGAGCAGATCGACGGGGTGCTGCGAAGCCAGGTCGATGGCCTCCTGGCCGTTACTCGCTGTGGACACACGGTAGCCCTGTGCCTGAAGCGCTCTCTGGCACAGGTCGCGGATCTCCTCTACGTCGTCTGCAACGACGATGCGTTCCC
>JBNGEB010000001.1:634-7981 GCA_049975585.1 Anaerolineae bacterium | reverse complement strand
CCGCCACGGCATTGACATCAGTGGGGCGAGCCAACGATCATGTAGCCTCGGCGGAGAACGTTACAGATGTACCGTGGGTCGCGCGGATCAGGCTCGATCTTGTCGCGCAGGTTCTTGACATGCACCCGCACCAGGTCGGGCATCCCAGTGCCTGGTGGGTATCCCCATACCTCCTGGAGCAGCTCGTCGGCAGAGTACACGTGCCCGGGATGGCCTATGAGGAAATGCACAAGCTCGAACTCAACGGGCGTGAGAAGCACCACGCGGTCAGGGGTGGTCAGCTCATAGCTGTTGCAGTCCAGCGTGAGGTCGCCTACCTCTATGCGATCCAGCTCGGATGCTGCCATATCATGTCGGCTGCGTCGCAGGAGGGCACGAATGCGCAGCTCCATCTCCCGGAGATCAAACGGCTTGGTGAGATAGTCATCGGCGCCCGCCTCGAAGCCGTCGATCTTATCCTCGATCTCGCGGCGTGCGGTGAGGAACAGGATCGGGATGGCGCAGAGCTCTGGGTTCGCGCGGACATGACGACAGACCTCGATCCCATTCATGCCGGGCATCTTGATGTCGAGCACGAACACATCCGGTCGTCTTTGTCTAGCGAGCTCTAGGGCATCAGCCCCGCGGTGTGCCACCATGACGTCGAATCCGCCTGCCATTAGCGAGCGCGAGACCGTGTTGGTGACGTCAATCTCATCGTCGACGACTAGTACCAGGTCGCCCATACGTACGCGCTCCCTTCTCAGCTATGACGCCCTCTTTATGTAGCCAGTCGGTTACCCCCACTGCTTGCGATTATACCGTTCTCTTGGCGTAAAGACAACGTAGTTGACGATCTCGCGAACTGCCAGTAGCATGGCGGCTGAGGTGGCGCATGCAGGGCGGACGTCCTTTCGACAAGGCATGGTTGCATCGGGCCGCGCCGATCGCGGTGGCCGTGATCGGCTTGCTGGTGGTGCGCGTCTATGTCATCCAGGTCGTCGAGCTCGTGCGGCTGCGCGCTTGGCGAGAGGAGCTTGCCTCCCAGAACGCCGAGCTCGAACGTCAGGTGGCTGATCTTTCGTTCGAGCTGGAACGGCGCGGCACGGATGCCTGGGTCGTCGAGCAGTTACACGCCATGGGCTTGGTCGGCCCCGACGAGGTCCGGGTACGCGCCGTGCCTGTGACGGCGGTGGCTTTGCCAAGCGCTACGCCGACTCCTCTCCCAGACGGGGTCGCGGAGCGGCGGGGCGAAGCGCTGTTCCGCAACGAGATCTGGGAGGCCTGGAAGGACCTGCTTTTTGGCCGGCAGGGTCCTGAGATACAGGCTCTGCCACCTACCCCCGAGCAGTAGACGGTTCCCGCTCTCGGACACGTCTTTGCCCGGGGGAGTCTTGCGTCATTGTGCTTGGTTGGATCAAATGGCCCGCGAATGGCGTCCAAGACGCGCGAGATGCTGAGAGGGGACAGGGGAGACTGCCTTGGCTACAATCAATCGGTACTGGATCGCATTGCTGCTGTTGGTGGCTCTCGTTGCGTGCACGTCACCCGAGCCGACTGTGGTTCCTCAGGAGAAGCCCACTAGGACGCCGAAACCAACCTTCACGACTATCCCGAGCCCTGTGCCGCCTACGGAGACGCCGACGATTCTGCCCACGGCCACGTCTCTGCCTACGGCGACTCCTGTCCCCACGCCCACGACGGACCCCTATGTGAATCCCCTCACTGGTCTTCGCGTGGACGATCCGAGCAAGCTCGATCGCCGCGTCTTGGCGGTACGGATCGGCAACGATGCGGTCATCCGACCACAGGAGGGACTGGGGCAAGCCGAGATCGTGTTCGAGGAGCTCATGGAGGGGAACACGGTCACGCGCTTCACGGCGCTCTTTCTGGCGGCTGATGCCGAGCGCCTCCGACCGATCCGAAGCGCGCGTCTGAGCAGCCTCCAGATCGTGCCCATGTTCGATGCCGTTTTAGTGCATAGCGGCGCTAGCGATCCCATCCGCTGGCGGATCAGCCAAGAGGATTTCACCGATCTCGATCAGTATTTCCATGCCAAGCCCTATGGCATTCTGGAAGGCTATGATTGGCGCGGCAGAATGTACACCTCTGTTGAGGATATCCATGCCTATCTGGAAGAGCGGGGCTGGGAGGCCGAGCCGGCCGTCAAGCCGCTGGCCTTCGATACGGAGGCGCCTGAAGGGCCGCCGGCACTGACGATCGACATTCCCTACTCGGATTCCTCTTCGGTGCGATGGGAGTATGACGAGTCCAGCAACCTCTACCAACGCTGGGTGGCGGGCGAGCCGCATACCGACGCGCTGACGGGCGAGCAGATCGACGCCGCCAACGTGGTGGTTCTCTACGCCGAGCACCGCGAGACGGACATCGTCGAGGATAGCCTCGGCAGCACAGCCATCGATATTTGGCTGCAGGGGCAAGGACGCGCCGTCATCTGCCGCGATGGCGTGAGGCTAGATGTCACCTGGGAACGGGTTGCGGAGGATGAGCCTCTGGTGTTTCGGGACGATGAGGGCGACATTGTACCCTTCCGTCCCGGCCAGACCTGGTTTCAGATCGTTCCGACTGATATGGATGTGGCCATCGAGTAAACGCAAAGTGCGGGGTTGGTCGCTAAAAGTCCTCGGTTTGACGGCCTCCGCTCTCGGCGGACAAGCCTAGCCCCGCGCCGCCTGCGATGGCGTTCATGGCGCGTAGCCACACGTCCCCTTCTGGGCCCATAGGCTCGTGTCGGAAGCGGTGATCCCGCTTACGGATGAACTCGTCCAGTTCGTGCAGCATCACGGTGTAGCGCTCGATCTGCGGCTGCACCAGTCGCGCGAGCGTTTCTGGGTCTTTGACGCGCTCCCGGGCGCGTAGCAGATGGGTATGGCAGAGGCCGTCGCCTTGCGCGTAGGCTTCATACAGCTCAGGATCGTCCAGGTGGGCGAGTAGGAGATCGAGATAGCTATCCTCGTGTCGCTGCGCGATGAGACAGGCTGGGCAACGTGTCGTCGCTGCCAAGGAGGGGGGACGCCTGCGTCCTGGTAGCAGATCGTACACCCTCGTGAGGAGGCTCTTTCGTGGCGGCTGCACGTTCAGGCCCTCGACCAAGTCGCGGAGGATGTCGCGATAGATGAGAGCTACGCCGAGGGCTCGCCCGGCCTTGCGTCCCAGCATGGCTACGTGCTCTCGGCAGAATCCCTGAGACGTCTTGAGCTTGGCGCGTACATCGGGATCGAGCACGGCCTCATATAGCAGGCTGTCAAGGTAGCGGTCCGTGGCACGATAAACGAGACGGCAGATCGAGCATCCCGGCTTGGCCTGCGCCTCGAGGAGCTCAAAGTAGGGCGTATGCTTGCCCGGTTTCTTGGTCATGGTCCGGCGTCCTTTGCAGTGTGCGTTCGGCCGAGTATATCACGTCGTCTGCGCGGCAACAACGGACGGCCATGGCTATTGGGGTAGACAATGAGATCAGAATTCCGACTAACCGAATACTGGACAACCTCGTGCTCGTATGGTAAAATGAGATGCTCGTGTGTTGATGCCGTTGTGGCAGTGCCCGCAATGGTTGGCACGTCCGGATGAGCACGCGGCGAAAGAGAGCGGTGCTGCGCGCCCCCTGTAACTTGACATATATACAGCCTTGTGCTATAATGAGGGTGCCTTTCAGCGGGGAGATGGCGGAAGGAAACTGGTAGCTCGTTCCAGCGCTCACCAGAGTGGGATGCTCGGTTCGAGCGATGCCGTCCCTCGCAGGCATTAGCCGGTTCAGCCGCCGAAGGTGCATCCTCGGCGGCTTTTTGTGGGCTGCCATAGTGGGTGACAGAGCAGCCTGCGCTGCATGACAGGTAGCGGAATGGCGGGACAATGACAGAGGAAACTCAGATCTGTGTGGAGGGAAACGAGGCGGTACGAGGCCTCATCGCCAAGGGCGAGCGTCAGGGGTACGTCACGCTTGACGACATGATGGAGATCTTCCCGGACGTTGAGGATTGCCTCAGCGAGCTGGAGGATCTGCTCGAGTTGCTGGAAAAGCGAGGCGTCGAGGTCGTCGATGGCCAAGAAGGACACGATGACGGTGGTCATCGTCCCAAGGCTCATGCAGAGGCTGAAGGGGAAGCCGAGCCTGAGGATGATGGGGAGACCATCGCGGACAAGCTGATCAACAGCAAGGGGCAGAGCTTCGACCTCAGCGAGATCTCGACGGACGACACCATCAGCTTGTATCTCAAAGAGATGGCCCGAGTGCCCTTGCTGACCGCTGAGGAGGAGGTTTCCCTCTCCATGGCGTTGGAGAAGGGGCTGGAGGCCCAGGAGAAGCTGGACAGCGATGGCGATCTTGACGAAGATGCTCGCGACGAGTTGGAGCGTCTGGTGGTGCGTGGCGAGAACGCCCGCGCCCACCTGATCAAGGCGAATACCCGTTTGGTCGTGAGTATTGCCAAACGCTACGTGGGGCAAGGCGTGCCGTTCCTGGATCTCATCCAGGAGGGGAACCTGGGACTGATCAAGGCGGTGGAAAAGTTTGACTACCATCGCGGGCACCGGTTCAGCACCTATGCCACATGGTGGATACGCCAGTCCATCACTCGCGCATTGGCCGACCAAGGCCGTGTGATCCGGTTGCCGGTCCACCTGAGCGATCGCATTCGCAAGGTGTATCAGGTTGCGCAGCAGCTCGAGCAGGATTGGGGGCGTCAGCCAACGCCAGAGGAGATCGCCGAAGAGCTGCAGCTACCGGCCGCCAAGGTGCAATGGATGCTCAAGGTCTCCCAGCGCCCGCTCTCTCTGGAAAAGCCAGTCGGCGAAGAGGAAGACAGCGAGCTGGGCAGCTTTATCCCTGACGACGAGGCCCCGACGCCTCCGGATACCGCCTACCAGCATCTCTTGCAGGAGCGTCTCGAGTCGGTGCTGACGACGCTGACGCCGCGCGAGGCCCGCATCTTGCGCATGCGCTTTGGCCTCCAGGATGGCCACAGCTACACGCTCGAGGAAGTGGGACGCAAGTTCGGCCTCACGCGCGAGCGGATACGCCAGATCGAGCACGAGGCGTTGGACCGTTTGCGGCATCCCAGCCGCTCGCGGCAGTTGCGCGACTATCTCTAGCTAGCCGAGTTCGCGAAAGAAGAACGGGGCGCCTCCATGAGGCGCCCCGTTTGCCATGGGCTAGCTTTCAGGGCCAGCCAAGCGCCTGTACGATCCATGCGGAGAGCGCGCCCAGCGCCATGCCCACGATGATGTCCCCTGTATAGTGGGCGCCAAGGGCTATGCGGCACAGGCTCACGCCAATGCTCCAAGCCCAAGCAGCCGTGCCGAGGGCTGGCGAGATGTGGCACGCTACGGCGGCGATGCTGGCCGTTCGCGCTGCATGTCCTGAGGGGAAAGCGTGCTCGTCGTTCCCACCCAGCGAGTTCCAGCGATGGCTCTGGCCCGGTATGGGCCTGGGACGGCGAAATGCGAGTTTGCCGACGCCTACCAGCCCAGCAGCCAGCAGAGATGCCACGAGCATGCGGGCTACCGTGATCCGGGAGGACGGCACTAGCAGCGCGCTAGCAGCTAGGCCTACCATGCACACCAGCCCATCGCCGGTGTGCGCGATGAGTAGGCATGCCGGGCGAACCCTGGGTCGCACGGCGAGGAACTGCCGAACAGTTGTCGAGAGTTCGTCATCTAGCGATGCTATCCTATACTGGCAAGGCTGCGTACGTGGCTCAGTCATGGGGGTTGGGGCGGGACGCGAGAACGCGGCGCACCATGGCAAGCTGGTGAGGCTTGTCCACGTCCATCGCGATTTCGGCATAGGGCGTGATGATGGCTTTGCAGGGAACCGCCAGCAGCTTGCTCGCACGAGCCTCTAGATAGGCGATCGATAGCTGGCGTGTCGCGTAGCGTAGCACGATGCCCAGCCCAAGCGTACGTACCAGCCCCCAAGCGCTCTTGCGTTGGCCGGAGAGTTGGCGGAATAGCGTGTCGTGCGTGTGAAAGAGCCTGGGTGTTGCCATGAAGAGATCGCCACCGGCGAAATCGCCTTCTCTTGTGTGGCGGAAACTGCGTCCCGAGCCCGGGAAACACTTCTCCATCACGGCTCGCTCTACTACGCTGTAGCACAGATCCGCGCCTGATTGCTCCGCTCGCCGGCAGAAATCGGCCACCGCGGCTGGTGACAAGAGCGGAATGTCGGAGGATGCTATCAGGAGGTGCGCATCGTCGGGCAGATCGATGGTCGCCGCGAGCAAGTTGTCCACAATATCGTGGTGGTTAGGAATCTGGCGAATCGGGTGGTGCTCCATGCCATCCGTCAGGGGTATCCTCGGACCTACCACCGTGATGCGTGCGGCACAACCGGACTTGCACAGTATATCCAGCACGTGCCAAGCCATGGGCCGATCGCCGATCGGGATAGTAGCTTTGTTGGTGACGCCTTCCGCGAGGCACAGAGGATCGGGCTCAGGCGGCGAGCCCGCCATCAATACTGTCTCGTAGGGCTGGTTGCATGCTACCATGGAAGCCTCGTGCGTGCAGTGGGCCGCGCCAAGGACGCCAAGCAGGGGAATGGGCCCACCTGGACTCGAACCAGGGACCAGCCGGTTATGAGCCGGCCGCTCTGACCGCTGAGCTATGGGCCCGGGACGTGACCCGCACCACGATTCTATCACGAGGATGGCCTGCCAGCAAAACCTTCGATTTGCGGACGGGGTCTAGCTCTGGACGTGCCGGTCAAGCCAATTCAGGATCTCTTGCAACGCTGCTTCTCTGGTATCCGGAAGGTCGTTCACGACCTCGTGATAGGCGCCCTCGTACAAACGTAGCGTCTTGTCAGAGCTGGTCGCTTGGCGATAGAGAAGCTTTGCCCCTTCTGGATCCGTGAGCTTGTCGGCTCTGCCATGCAGGATCAGCAACGGCGCCTCGATCTTCCCCAAGCGAGCGCGCAGAGTCTCTAGGGTGTCTAGTAACTCGGTACCCAGGCGCGCGGTGCCGGGCTTGCGGACGACGAGTGGATCGCTATTCGACCACGCCATCCAGGCGTCATCGCGGGAGATGCCCTCGCGAGGCAAGCTGACCAAACGCAGCCGAGGGAATACGCGTGCCAGAGCTCGGTTCAACACGAGCAGAAACGGCGGGAAGCCATCCCCCACCATGAGCGCCGTACCCGAAGAGACCAGCCCATCGGGCGCAGGGAGCTCTTGGACCAGATACGACAGTGCGACCGTCGATCCCATGCTGTGGGCAAACAGGAACCACGGCATGTCGGGCCAGAGCGCCTTGGCTTGCTGGCGTATGGTGGCCAGATCCTGCACGTACTGGTCGAAACGGTCCACGTGGAGACGTGGTCCCCCAGATCGGCCGTTGCCCCGATGGTCATAC
>JBNGEB010000001.1:0-624 GCA_049975585.1 Anaerolineae bacterium | reverse complement strand
GCGACGGTGGCATATCCGCGCTGGACCAAAGCCTCTACGAGGTGGGGATAGCGGTTGCTGTGGTCGTCGATGCCGGGGCATATGAGCACGAGCCCTCGAGCGTCTCCCACAGGATTCCACGATTGGTAGAAAAGAGGGCAGCCCTCTGCCCCGATGACCTGGTCCTCCAATGCTGGCGGAGGAGGGGCGTAGGGAGGTTTGACAGTGTTGGCGTTCATGCGGTTGTTCCTAGAAGTCAGGGGGGCACCATGGAGGTGCCCCCACAAAGGTAGTGGCTATCGATCCAGAGCGGGGTTGCCGGGGCCGAAATGGCGCAGCATCACCAGCGGATCGCTCTCGCTGGGATTGGTCACGACCACGCCCTGTTTGGCGGCTTGCTCGCTGACAAAGAACTCGTCGTAGGTGAGCTGGCCGAACCGGATCAGCGCCGGTGACTCGATAGACCACGCGCCAAACTGTCCGTGCCCCTGGAGCACGATGAGGCCGTAGCAGGCCTCATCCGCCAGCGTGACGGTTTGCCCAGGCAGTACGGTGGTCTCCTTGGCAGAGAAATCGTCGCATCGGTAGGCAACCCAGAGGTCCTGGAAGCCCTGTTCCTCCATCGCGGCGGGATCGTCCACCGGC